>NZ_JBHSEB010000075.1:0-102546 GCF_042651925.1 Catenibacterium sp. GCM10023432
AAACCCTGTAAAACAGGGTCACGAAATAAGGTCTCTTTTTTATCGTGTCCATTTTACAGGGTCCATTTTAAAGCAGTTGGTTCTTTATTTCTTGTATCTGATATTATTCGTACTCTTATTGGTATAGGTATAGCTCTATTTGGCTGTGTAGGTATCATGGAAGGTGATTATCTATTTGCAGCTAGTATAATTCTATTTGGATTATCGTTAATCCCGTATTGGTATAAGAAAGCATCTAACAAATTTATTTCGATTATCCTACCTGTATTGTTTGTACTTATGGGTTTTGTAGTATTATTGTTTACAGTAGATTGACAGGAGAAGTTCTTCTGTTTTTTTATGTAAAGATACGGCATTTGAATGAGTGATTTTGGATTGGAGAAGGTATAAGATATATAGCAAGCTTCTTTTCCTAAGTCTATACAAAGGAGGTAAAATATGCGTTTTTGTAGTCAAATAGCAGATAAAGAATCTGTATAAGAAAAATTATCATTCCATCGAGTAATGAAAGTAGGAGTAGTTCACTTCAAGAACATGTTTTTTTTCACAAAAGAGAAGATTAAATTCCATTAAATATTTCAAATTGTGAAAAATGATATTAATTGCTTGCGTATGATTGCAGATGATATGATTTGATGATAATATACTGTTAAAGGAGAGTGATATATATGGCAAATACAACAGCTGTTTACGCTCGTATTGATACAGGGCTAAAAGAAAATGCTGAAGAGATTCTTTCTCAGTTAGGCATTACGCCATCTAGTGCAATTCAGATGCTGTATAGTCAGATTGTATTAACCAGAGGTCTACCGCTTGACCTGCATTTACCTCCTACTAATCCAACTGCAATTGGTGGTATGAGTAGAGAAGAACTTGATGCAGAGTTAAGAAAAGGTGTTGAGTCATTAAAATCGGCAAAAACCTATACGGCAGATGAGGTTGATGCAGAATTGGCTAAGGAATTTGGCATATGAATGACAGGTATTCTGTAATCTATAATGAGGAAGCACGAAAAGATATTAAAGAGATTTATACTTATATTGCTTTTAAGTTAATGGTTCCTATTACTGCCGAGGACCAGATAAACAGAATTAGAAAATTGATCCATTCTCTTGACTGCATGCCTTCAAGATACCCAATTGTTGAATGGGAACCATGGAAGAGTTATGGAATGCATAGAGCACAGGTGAATCATTATGTTGTCTATTACGAAGTAGATGATAGTCAGATGGAAGTCATAATTATCAGAATATTCTATGATGGGCAAGATGTAGAAGGTATTACGTCACATATTAGTACTGATAATTGAATATTTAAGGAACAGTCATGATGATAGTGCTGTTCCTTTTATATTTTAGGATAGAAAACTCTAAACATATGCAAAATCTATTCTAAAATATATTTTTTTAACACCTTTTTAAAGGCATTATAAAACCTCTATTCAAGACATAAGTTGAATAGATAATGTATAATAGACATATCTTTGATACATAGAAAGGACGAATAATAATGAGATTATTTCATTTATCTGATTTTCATATTGGCTTAAAGCTGATGAATAGAGATTTAACTGAAGATCAACAATACATACTTGATAAAATTGTACGTTATGCAAAAGAAAGACAACCGGATGCAATTATGATTGCAGGAGATATTTATGATAAGGCTGTTCCTAGTGCTGAAGCAGTGAGTTTATTTGACGCTTTTGTAACTTCTTTAAAGGAAGCTGTGCCTGAATGTACGATTATGATGATTTCTGGTAATCATGACAGCGCACCTAGAATAGATTGTTTTAGACAGGTTCTACTTAAACAGAACCTCTATATGGTAGGTAACCCTCCTGAAAAAGAAGAAGATCATATTGAAAGAATTACTTTAAATGACAATTATGGTCCTGTTCATTTCTACCTTCTTCCTTTTGTGAAGCCATCCATGGTTAAAAACATTATCGGTACTAACGATGGAAGAAATTATTCTTATAATGAAACACTTAAAAAATTAATAGAAAGAGAAGAAATAAATACAGAGGATAGAAATGTATTGATTTCTCATCAGTTCTATTTACCTGTTAATAAGAAAGCAGAAGATATAGAACGTGCAGATTCTGAAATACGTACTGCAGGTAATATTGATGAAGTGAGTGGAGAAGTTTTACTTCCTTTTGATTATGCGGCATTAGGGCATATTCATAAGCCTATGAAGGTAGGAAGTGACTTGTATCGTTATTGTGGGACACCTCTCGCTTATTCTATGAGTGAGGCAGGACAGGATAAAGGTATTATTGAAATAGAAATGAAAGAGAAGGGGGGTGTTGAAACACAGGTTCTTCCTTTAAAACCACTCCATGAATTAAGAATTATTGAAGGGGAATTAAAGGATGTATTAGAACAGTCATGTGATGATTTTGTGAGAGTAGTACTTACAGATAAACAGGACCTCAATGTCTTTGAAATGCAGGAGAAGTTAAAGAACGCCTTTCCTCGATTATTAGAAATTAGAAGAGAAAATATAAGAAAGAATAACTATCAGGCAGTTGTAAAGAAGGATGTCAAAATGGATCCATTTTCTTTATGTGCTGATTTCTTAAATGGTGTTGATGAAGAAGAAAAAGAACTTCTAGAAGATATTATCAACCATGTGAAGGGAGTATAATATGAAGCCTATTAAACTTGTAATGGAAGCTTTTGGTTCCTATGCATCTAAAACTATTATTGACTTTAGTGAACCAAACCAGAACTTATTCTTAATTACTGGAGATACTGGTGCAGGTAAAACGACAATCTTTGATGCAATTGTATTTGCTTTATATGGTGAAAGCAGTTCGACTCTTAATAAAAAGACAGGAACTCTTTTGCAGAGCCAATTTGCCTCATTAGATGTCAAACCCTATGTAGAACTTACTTTCTCTCAAGGATATGGTGATGATGAAAAGATTTATACGATTCATCGTATTCCTCAGCATTATACTTATTATAAAGCAGGGGCTAAAAGGGGCTTGAGAAAAGAGAAAGCAGAGTCTGGAAGTATCGCATTAATGATGCCAGATGGGTCTGAGTATCCGCAGAAGGAAGCCAATAAGAAGATTATTGATATTGTTCATTTGACTAAGGAACAGTTCATGCAGGTCGCAATGATTGCTCAGGGTGAGTTCATGGATGTATTACGTAAGACATCAAATGAAAAGAAGGAAATCTTTAGAAAACTTTTCCATACAGAAATCTATAATGATATTGTAGAAGAACTCAATCAACGTAGAAAAGAGACTGAAAAGAGTATTGGTGATATTAAGACTCGATGTATGAGTGAAGCAGGACATTTAAACGTTGATGAAGAACATGAACAATTGGTATTCTATATTGAAGCAATTAAAAGAGGAGAAATCAGTTACTTAGATGAACTTGTACAAGAATTAGAAGTTTATTGTAAGATTCAGGAAGAAAAACTGAATGAACAGAAACAATCTTTAAATAAAACTGAAAAATTAAAGGAAGAGAAGAAGTTTCAGTTAGATAAGGGAAGAGAACTGATTAATGCTTATTCTAATTTAGAAGAAGCCAGTAAACAGTTAACTGCTTTAGTTGCTCATAAAGAAGTAATTGAAAATAACTATAAGATGGCGTCAACAATTGATCATGCTTATAAGATCAAACAGGCATATGATGCTTATGTAGACGCTGATAAGCAATTGAAATTAACGCAAAGTAAACTCGATGAAGAGTTAAAAAGGGAGCCTGAACTGCGTTCAAAGTATGAAGAACTAAAAGAAAAGGATAATCGTGCTGATATAAAACACGAAGAATTTGTTAGATATTGTACACAAGAAACGGATAAAGCGAAGAAAGATTTAGATAATAGAAAAATATTAAGCAATAAAGAAAAAGAAATATCTGATATCAATAAGCGTACAGATGATTCTATTGAACAGCTGAATCATATAAAGAATTCTAAGGAATCATTAGTTAAGAAGCAGGAAGAAGGCAAAAAAGAATTAGACACTTTAAAAGATGTTGATACAGAAGCCGTTGTATTAGAGTCACAGCGTAAAGATTTCAAACTGAAGGTGGAATCTTATAATCAGCTAGTCAAAGATTTCAACAATATTCAAATTAAAGAAAAAGAATTGGTCACTACGCAGCATAACTATGCACGTTTAAGTGAAAACTATGGAAAGAAGAATCATATATATGAAGAGGCAAATAAGATCTTCCTAGATGCACAGGCAGGTATATTGGCTTCTACTCTTGTAGAAGGGACTCCATGTCCTGTGTGTGGTTCTATCCATCATCCATCTCCTGCCTGCTTAAAAGAAGGTAAGGTACCAACCAAAGAAGAATTAAAAGATTTAAGAGAGACAAAAGATCAGGCGCTCATCTTAATGCAGAAAGAAAGTGCTAAGTCTTCTTCTTTAAAGACAACATTGGATGATATGAAAACAAAATATGATCTAGATTTAAGCAAGCTTGGTGAGATACTTGAATGTGATAATGATCTAGAATTATTTGAAAAGACATTGGTGAATGAAAAACAGATATTACAACAACAGGCTGATCATTTAAGAGATAAGAAAGAACGTTTCAATGAATTAAATACACTTCTTGAAAGTATTGATATAGAGTTGAAACAATATGAAGAGAAGGAAACTGCAATCACTGAGGCGATTCATCAATATGAAGTCAAGAAAGCTTCTCTTGATACAACTATTTCGCAATTAAAGAATCAGTTAAGCTATGCATCATTAGAAGAAGCACAGAAGGCTTTAGATATACTTATAAAGGATCAAGAGACAGAAGATATTGCCTATAAGTTATTTAAACAGAAAGTGAGTGCTTCTCAAACAGCCTATGATAAGTGTCATACATTGATCAATACTTACAATGACTCTATTCCTTTGTTAAAAGAAAGAGTTGAACAGGCAGATAACCATTATTCTCATCTAGTCGAAGAACTTCAGTGTGATGACTGGCAGAATATTATTTCAAAGTATCAGGAAAAAGATATTCAGCAGTTTAATGAACAGTATATTAGCTATACAAGAAAGCTTTCTGAATATACTTCTAAGAAGGAGACAATTGAAAAAGGAATTAATGGACAGCTATGTCCTGAACTTACTGTATTAGAAAATGAATACAATCAGACAATGGACACTTATAAAAATCAAGTGGGTGTTGTACAGGTATTAGAACATAATTATACAAATAACAACGAATCATTAAATACCTTAGATGATATAGCCACTCATGCAAAAAAGCTGATTCATAAGAATCATCAATTGACAACTTTATATAATCAGCTTTCAGGTAATGTATCGGGGTCTAGAATGGATTTAGAAACCTACGTTCAAAGAACATATCTAGAGCGTATTCTTGTTGAAGCCAACAGACGTTTCTATGATATGTCTGCTGGGCAGTATGAATTACATTTAAAGAATATTGAACAGGCAGGAGAAGGTAAAAACAAGGGTCTAGACTTAATGGTTTATTCTTTTGTGACTGATTCTGAAAGAGAAATTAATACATTGTCTGGTGGAGAATCATTCATGGCTGCACTTTCTTTAGCTTTAGGTATGGCAGATGAGATTAAGGAAAGTGCTGCAGGTATTGATTTAGATATCATGTTTATTGATGAAGGTTTTGGCTCTCTTGACGATCATTCAAGAGATGAAGCTGTTAAAGTACTAATGGATATGTCAGAAGGAACTAAGCTAATTGGTATTATTTCTCACGTATCAGAATTAAAACAGGAAATAGAAGATCAATTAGTTGTCTCAAAAGATGACAATGGTTCCCATGTAAAATGGCAGATCAGCTAAAAAAGATTGTCGTATGATATACACTTATGGCATAATGAGTGTGCGAGGTAAATACAATGAAAAATATTATTACACTAAAAGATGCATCGGGTACAGATATTGAATTCAAGATGCTTGATCAATTCACTTATGAAGAACGTACATATGTCGTCCTTATGCCACATAATGAATCTACAACTCAGGTCTCTATCTATGAAGTAGTGCCTACTAAAGATGAGGGCGTAGATGGCTTATTAGGTATCACACCGGAATTGACTAATGTTCTCTTTGAAGTATTCAAAGAAAGAAACAAAGACAAATTTAATTTTGTAGAAGAATAGGCGATTGCCTATTCTTTTTTTCTGGAAGTCATTATTTGTGCATGATATTTCTAATTGTATATATAAACAGAATATAAATAAAAAATAGTTATATTTGGTTGTTGTAATATATAATTGTTACTGTATAATAGAGTATGGCATTGAAAGAGGGGAAGCATTATCTTATGAAAGAAGAGAAAAAGACAAATGCTGATTATAATGGGGAAGATAATCAGTTCAAATGCCAGAAGAAATTCTCCAATATACATATGATGAGAAATGGCTATCAGTATTCTGATCGTTATCTTGTCATCAAGGCATCTCATTATATGCAAAAAAGGAAGCTGTAAGGTTCTTAATTGAGCCTTACAGCTTCTTCTATTTTTCATTGTAATGTGTATAAAATATGTTAGAATAGTGAAGGTTGAATTATTTGTGGTAAGAAATGGAGGATAATTTTATGGGGCTACAATCTAGTAGAAACATGAATCTCGCAGATCCTATTATTATTGCAGGATTAGGAGGACTTGGTGGCGGTGTCATTGATTCCTTAAAAGGTAAAATAAAAAATGATTATGATGATATAAATAGAGTAGAAATGAGAATTGTGGATATGACTTCTCATGTCAAGAAAACACATATAACAAATGATGAAATCATTATCCTAGATCCTCGTGGAACAGATTGTGACAGAACACTCGGACAGAGCATCTTTAGAGATGAAAAGGTGTATGAAGGTATTAGAAGTGAATTTAAGACACTTATTGAGAAGATGATCTCTATTGCTGGAGAAGAACATATTAATGTATTGATCGCATCTGGTATTGTTGGTGGTACTGGTGGAGGTATCTTTGTTGATTTCACTTATATGATTCATGATTTATTTAGGGAATGTCATCATAAGAACTATAGTATTTGTGCTTATATGTTTGATGCTGAAAGCAGGGATGATCAGGATGAAAAGAATCAACAAATGAAGCTGAATGGTCAGAAAGCTTTAAAAGAATTACAACATAATATGAATATTACTACGCAGGAACATCTTTATCATGCAACAATCGGACAACGAGAAATCACTTGCAGAAAGACATTATTTGAAGAATATAAACACATTTCTTTTTGTCTAGGTGATGATGATAAATTGGATGACTTAAAAAAGCGTATGAGTACATTAATGATTGAAGAATTCTTATACTAAATCAGAACGACTATATAATGCTTTTCCAATAATTTCTACAGGAAGACTTTCTACTTCTTCCTTAGAATAATAACGTGCATCTACAGAAGGGTTAGCTGGCTGTAAAATCAGTAACCCTTCTTTTTTTATAACCTTTTTTACAGTCACTTCACTACGTCCTATTAAGACGACCGCAATTGTCCCACTTGGTACATCCTGACATTTCTTGACATACAAAAGATCACCATCATGAATATGTGCACCCGACATAGAATCTCCCACGACACGTAAAAAGAAATCACCACGATAATAATCATCCTGCGTGACCTGTTCATAGCCTTCAAAGTTTTCATCAATAAGCAAGTCATAACCTGCTTTAACTTCTCCTAGCACGGGCTTTTCAAAACGTTCTTCATTATTAATAAGTGATTCTACATCAGCGCCTAATATAAAAGAGAGTTTTTCTATGACTTCAGGATTGGTTACTTTTGTATCTCCTTTTAACCATCTAGTAACAGTTGAACGATTTACGCCTAACTGCTTTGCAATATACTCATTCGATACCCCCATCTTTTCCTTATACTTTTTTAGATAATCTTTAAAATTCATTGAATCCACCTCTTTTTAGGTATTATACAATAAATTACATTTTGGTGCAATGAAATGCGTCACTCAATGTATGTACATCATCAATATGGTGCAAAACATATTGAAATATGCACCACCGCTTATTATAATAGTGATAACAGGAAGGAGAGAGAATGATGAATAAAGTATATCTATGTATTGATTTGAAAACTTTCTTTGCATCTGTAGAATGTAGTGAAAGACATCTTGATCCCTTTAAGACAAATCTTGTTGTTGCGGATCCAACAAGAGGTAATGGTGCTTTGTGTCTCGCAATTACACCAAAGATGAAAAGCATGGGGATTCATAATCGTTGTCGTATATTTGAGATTCCTAAAGGGGTTGAGTACATCACTGCCATGCCTCGTATGCATCTCTATATGGAATATTCAGCACGTATTTATCGTATTTATTGTCGTTTTGTCTCACCTGATGATATTCATGTCTATTCTATTGATGAATGTTTTATTGATATTTCGTCTTATATGCATCTTTATCATAAGAGTGCGAAAGAGTTTGCGAAAATGTTGATGAAAGCAGTATTTGACGAGACGCATATTACTGCGACTTGTGGTATAGGAACCAATCTCTATCTTGCGAAAGTCGCCCTTGATATTATTTCTAAGCATACGAAAGAGAATATCGGCATACTTGATGAAGAGCGTTATCAGAAATACTTATGGCATCATTTGCCAATTACTGATTTCTGGCATATGGGAAGTGGGACAGCCAATCATCTATTAAGACTAGGCGTGGTGGATATGCATGGTATTACACAGATTCCTGAAGAGGTGCTCTATAAGGAATTTGGGATTAATGCTGAATATATAATTGATCATGCCTGGGGACGAGAACCTGCTACAATTGCTTCTATTAAGAAATATCGTCCTAAGAATGAATCAGTCAATAATTCACAGGTTCTCTTTTCTGATTATGAATATGAGGATGCATTACTTGTTGTGAAAGAGATGGTTGAATTGAATGTTTTAAGACTTGTTGAATCACATCTTGTCACAAATCATATTAGTCTTTATATCGGTTATTCACGTACAGATGGCGGGGGATGGGCAGGAGGTTCAAGGAAGTTAACTGTTTGTACGAATTCCTTGAATATTCTTATGGATGAATTCATCTCTCTTTATCATCTAAAAGTCAAGAAGGGTAGAATGATCAGACAGATTTCTATTTCTTTTGGAGATGTTTTAGATGAGTGCTATGAATCCTATGATTTATTTAGTGATGTAGAGGCATTAGAGGAAGAAAAGAAGCTGCAGAGAGCGATTGTCTCTATTCGTCATAAGTATGGGAAGAATGCAATATTAAAGCTTATGAATAAACAGGAAAAAGCGACTACAGAGAAGAGAAATACATTAATAGGAGGTCATAATGCCTAAGAAGGTGGATCGTGCACGCTTGTTTTTAAGTTTTGATGCACTTAAAGGATTTAAAGAACTGCTTGTAGAAGATACATCTATTCCAAGAAAAGAACTATGCGAAGATCAATGTTATGAATTGGATTGGAAGATTCATCAGTTAAAGGAAGGTGATCAAGTAGAGGTCATCTATTATACTGGTTCATCCTATTCAAAAATCACAGGAATTGTACAATCTATCAACCTCACTCATCACTATATCTATATAAATAATCATAAAATACAGCTAATGAATATCTGTTCATTAGAACTATAATGTGTTCTTTTTTCATGCCCAATCTTTTGCCACACCTTTCTTTATTAAAAGTTGTACAGATATAATAGGTACAGAAGAGGAAGTGAGGCGTGTGCTGAATTATCAAAAATTGTTGATGCCTTATAAGAATTTTAAAGGGGATTATATTATCGTTTATGTATTTTCACATAATCGGTCTTATAAACTTTCTGATCAGGCATCTACTATCGCAAATATTGCGGGTGCATATCAGTTGGACGCTGATATGAAGGAGAAGATTGCTGCTATCTGTTATATGCATGATGCAAAGATCAGTAACAATGAAATCATTATGATGATTGATGATGATGAGCTTTATACAAAGCTCAATGAGTATGGGAAAATGTTATTGGAAATAGAAAATCTATTCACACATGGAAGTGCATATTCACAATGATATGCACTTTCTTTATTTATTCGAGGAATATGATAGATATTTTTAAAAAGTCTATCATATGCTATAATGGATGTGAAGAAGGTGAATAAGATGTGTAAAACTACACTACAAGAAGAAATAGAAGCTTTGATGTCTCTTTATCATCTAGGAAAAGCACCCTTATCTTATGCTTTAGGCTTTGGTGAAGTCACTATTACACGTTATTTGCAGGGAAGTACACCACATCCTGATTATGCACAAGTTATTCACAGTGCGCTATGTGATATTGATTATATGATGGATTTAGTCAATAGGAACCATGAAAAGATGGGACCTGCCTTTAAGAAGGCAATCAATCGCTGCCTGGAACTTAAATCACAATTCTCCTGTTCAAAAGAGATTCTAGAAGTCATCTCATATCTTTTTTATAAATTAGAAGAATTGACCCCTATGCAGTTAGAATCCTATCTTTATTTTATTCAGGCTTATTCTTATCCTGAACCTCTTTTTCATGAACATTGTGAAGCATGGAAGCAGGGAGTGATTTATCCTGATGTCTATCATCTATTCTCTACATTCCCATTCAAGGTTCAGGATGATGTACGTTATAAGATCATTGAAGATGCTTATCATCATCTTGATGATTCAAAGAAACAATTCATTGATGATATTCTCAATACATTCTCTCGTTATCCTTTAAAGACACTTGTCACACTCGCAAAAACAGGTCCATGGAAGAATAACTACCAGGAAGATAAAGTAACAGTCATTCCGCAACAGGATATACAGAACTATTTCAAGAGGAACTAATATGGAACAATTATATACACTACTCAAGAATTCCATCAATGAAGAAATGGGGTGGATGATTGATCATATATATGAGGATTATAAAGATACAGAAGATATTCTTGGTTTTGCATTAAGCTGTGAGAAGATCTTACGTCTTTATTATGGGGCAGACATTCATGAACAGATTAGAGATCTGCTTATTTATGTTTTCTATGTTTACTTAGATTATGATGAAGACAAGATAGAATTACTCTTAGGCGAATATGATCCTGAACATAATCGATATATACAATGATGCATTTAGTGATAATACAAATATTATGGATATATAGAAAATGGCATTACTAATAATATAAATGAATTGGATAATACTTTAAAATGAAGTATAATAGAAAAGAAAGGAAGTGTTAATTGTGTGGTATCAAGAAACAGTATTTTATCAAATCTGCCCACTAGGATTTTGTGGTGCGCCTGAAAAAAATGACGATATCCAGGCTCATCGTATTTTAAAAATCAAGGAGTTTGTACCATATCTCGAAGAATTAGGAATAGGTGCTGTGTATTTCAATCCTGTATTCAACAGTGATTCACATGGCTATGATACGCGTGACTATAATCTCATCGATACGCGTTTAGGTACAAATGAAGACTTTGAAGAAGTATGTAAAACACTCCATGAACATGGTATTAAGGTCGTGTTGGATGGTGTATTCAACCATGTTGGAAGAGGCTTCTTTGCGTTTAGGGATGTCCAGGAAAAAGGACCTTCAAGCCAATATGCTAACTGGTTCCATATCAACTTTGATGGAGATTCAAGCTATGGTGATGGATTCTGGTATGAAGGATGGGAAGGTCATTATGAGCTTGTTAAATTAAATCTAGATAATCCTGATGTTCAGCATTATTTACTTGATGCAGTCGATTACTGGATCAGATGCTTTGATATTGATGGCTTAAGACTAGATGTTGCTTATTCATTACCTAGATGGTTTATGGCAATGTTATCAGATCATTGTAAGAGTCAGAAACAGGATTTCTTTATGTTAGGAGAAGTTTTAGGTGATAATGCAGGTTATATGTATACAGAAGCTAAATTAGATGCGATTACTGATTATCCATCATATAAAGCTTTCTGGTCTTCATTCAATTCTCTTAATATGTTTGAATATGCTCATACACTAAAGAGAAATGCGATGGATATGTATAGAGGAAGAGACTTGCTTACATTTGTAGATAACCATGATGTGAATAGAATATCTAGTACTCTTACTGATGAAAGAAAACTACCATTAGTGTTTGGCTTACTCATGGCAGTTCCTGGTATTCCATGTATTTATTATGGTTCTGAATGGGGTATTAAGGGTGAAAAGATTCAAGGAGTGACTGATGCACCACTTCGTCCAGAACTTGATGCACCTGCACCAAATGATTTATCCGATTTAGTTTCTAAATATATTCATATGCGTAGAGGACATAAAGCACTCTCTATGGGAGATTATAAGGATCTTGTATTGACTAATAAACAATATGTATTAGAAAGAAACTATGAAGGAGAAAAGATTGTGGTCGCATTAAATATTGATGATGCACCTTATACAATCTATCCACCTATTGAACATGGTTCTTATCAGGATCTTATGAGTGGAGAAATGGTGGATTATAACGAACAATTAGAATTACCGCCACTTTCAATCACATATTTATATAAGCATGCATAAGGCTGAGCAATCAGCCTTTTATAAAGGAGAAAAAAATGCAGGAAGATATTATACTTAAAATCTCAGAACAATTAAATATTAAGACAGACCAGATACGAAATACATTAAAGTTATTAGAAGATGGCTGTACAGTTCCTTTTATTGCTCGTTATCGTAAGGAACTCACTCATGGATTAGATGAAGAACAGATCCGTGTGATCCAGGAACAATATGACTATCAGGTCAATCTTAAAAAGAGAAAAGAAGAAGTTCTTGCAAGAATAGAAACACTTGGACATTTAAATGATGATATTGTGAGGATGGTTGAAGCTTGTACACGTTTATCACAGGTAGAAGATATTTATCGTCCATATAAGCAGAAAAAGAAAACAAGAGCGAGTGTAGCCATTGCAGCAGGACTAGAGCCTTTATCTAAAACACTTCTTTCTTTACCACGTACATTTAATGAAAAAGATATAGATGCCTATTTGAATGATACAATCACTTCTAGAGAAAAGGCACTTCAGGGTGCTAAGGATATCATTGCGGAAAAGATTTCTAATGATATGACAGTACGTAATAAGATTGTTGATTCTATGATGCATTATGGACGACTTGTCACATCTAAAAAGAAGAACGCAGTTGATGAAAAGATGACCTATAAGATGTATTATGACTATTCTGAAAATGTCTCACGTATTGCGACACATCGTATTATGGCTATCGATAGAGGAGAAAAAGAAAAAATCCTCAATGTCTCTATTAGTATCAATGAAGACTATATCAAAACATTTGTCGCAAGACGTTATATTAAGAATCCTAAGAGCCCAACAGCAAAATATGTAGATGAAGCCATTGATGATGGCTTAAAGCGTCTCGCTTATCCATCACTAGAAAGATTAGTGAGAAATACTCTTACTGAAAAAGCACAGGATGCAAGTATTGATGTCTTCTCTGATAATCTAGGCAAGCTTCTCTTGCAGGCACCGATGAAAAATAAGAGAATCTTAGGCTTTGACCCAGCTTTTCGTACAGGATGTAAACTTGCAGTTATTGATGAATCAGGTAAGAAACTTACAGTCGATGTTGTCTACCCACATCCTCCAGTCGCAAAGGTGAAGGAATCAGAAAAGAAACTTGTAGACTTATGTCAGAAGTATGATGTTAACCTGATTGCGATTGGGAATGGAACAGCCAGTCGTGAAAGTGAAGCATTTGTCGCAAATACTATTAAGAAATATCACTTACCTGTGAGCTACACAATAGTCAGTGAAGCAGGGGCGAGTGTTTATAGTGCTTCAAAACTAGCGATAGAAGAATTCCCAGATCTTCATGTTGAACAAAGAAGTGCTATCTCTATCGCAAGAAGACTACTTGATCCTTTATCAGAACTTATCAAAATCGATCCTCAGTCTATTGGAGTAGGGCAGTACCAGCATGACCTTCCTGCTACACAACTTAAAGAAAGACTTGATTTCGTTGTAGAAAAAGCAGTTAACTTAGTTGGTGTAAATATCAATACAGCCAGTCCAACACTTCTAAAAAATGTATCTGGACTTAATGCGGCAACAGCCAATAGTATTGTCGCTTATCGTGAAGAAAATGGTAAGATCATGAGTCGTAAAGAAATGAAGAAGATTCCTAAAATTGGACCTAAGGCTTTCCAGCAGGCAGCCGGATTCTTAAGAATAGAAGAGGGCAGTGAACCACTAGATCGTACGAATATCCATCCAGAATCTTATGATGCGACAAAAGCAATCTTAAAGGCATTAAACTTGACTACAAAAGATTTAGGTACAGATAGCTGTAAGAAGGCTGTCTCACAGGCTAATATCGCAACCCTTAAAGAACTTACAGGACTTGATGACTATACACTTAAAGATATCCTAGACTCTATTATGAGACCTTTAAGAGACTATCGTGATGATTATGATGGACCAATCTTAAGACAGGATATCTTGACTTTAGAAGATCTTCATGTGCACGATAAGCTAGAAGGTACAGTCCGCAATGTCGTAGACTTCGGTGCCTTTGTAGATATTGGATTACATGAAGATGGACTTGTCCATATCTCTAAAATGAGTAAAAACCGTATTAAACACCCAAGTGATGTTGTCTCTGTAGGAGATATCGTAACGACATGGGTAGATACAATTGATGAACAAAGACATAAAGTTCAATTAACTATGATTGATCCCAACAAATAGAAAAAGATGATTCCAAAAAAACGGAATCATCTTTTTAGCTTCCATAGGTGAAAGAATACATCTATACCAAGTAACATAGAAATAGTAAATAATACAATAGACATATAATAAGACTCAGTCAATACACCACATAACATACATATACAGCTAAATACTGTTTTTATAATGATTGAGAACTGCTTCTTTTGATAAGTTGTTCTATTGTAATCATCACTCTCAGTCACATTGACATGTAACTGACCATTCTTACTCATCTTGATTAAATCATAGACAATCTGAGGTAATGCATAGCTTTTCTTTAGTGTCTTATAAAGATCATGACCTATTTTTAATCCTTGATCCTTATAATCCAACTCTTTTAGTACTGTATTACGCTTATGATTAATTAATATATCAATGAGATTAGAAGAAGGACTGATCTTCTCTAAAGTACCCTCAAGTGTCACTAAACAACGACACAGTAAAGTGAGTTCTGTTGGTATCGCAATATCATTACTTGTCACAATATCAAAACATTTCTGGATTAATTCAGAGAAGTTATAATCAGATAAGCTCTTTGCCTTATATTCACTTACAATTGAATTTAATTGTTGTAGTAATTGTGTTTCATCTATCTCATGATCAGGTGTTACTAACATCAGGAAGGCTTCTTCTAGATCATAAATATCATCTTCAATGAGTGCCTGTAAAGCAAGCGATAAGATATGCTGAGTAAAGGATGATACAGTTCCCATCATGCCAAAATCTATCCAGGCAATTTGACCTTCATCTATTAAGATATTGCCAGGATGAGGGTCTGCATGAAAGAATCCATCATCTAGAATCTGTTTACAACAGTTATCGGCCATCTTCAAGGCAATCTCATCTAAGTCATATCCTTCATACTTTAATCTCTTTATTGCATCAATAGGAATACCATCAATATAAGAATAAACAAGCAAATGATTGGTTGTATATTCATTATAGACATGAGGTGCTTTAATATAACGTATATCTTTTTGATTATTCGCAAAGACATTCATATTATTCGCTTCGTTTAAAAAGTTCATCTCTGTCTGGCTTGTACGCCATAATTCATCAATAATAGAACGATAATCAATCAGATCACCTGTTCCCGTCACCATCTTCAACAAGCGAGGAAACTTATGCATAATACGTACATCAGCTTCCATGATTTCATGAATATGAGGTCTTTGAACCTTTAATACAACTGTATCACCATTTAATAAATGTCCTAAATGAACCTGCGCAATAGACGCACATCCAATAGGCTTTTCCTCTATATCCTTAAATACATTCTCTATTGGCTGTCCTAGTTCTTCTTCAATAATACTACGAATAGTAGAAAAACTAAGAGGCGCAATAGACGCTCTTAGTTTTTCAAACTCTTTACAGTATTCGAGAGGTATTAAATCACTACGCATTGACATGATCTGTCCTAATTTGACATAAGTAGGGCCAAGCTCTTCAATCATCTCTCTAGCCTTAATAGGAGTCAGACCATTTTTAATATCATGTTTCTTGATAATAGAGAGTATTTCTCTCATACGTTTAATATTACTGATTTTCTTCATGATCTAATGCATCAAGCTTCTGGCGCAAAGCATTACGTTCTTCTTCAGTCATGTTTTCTACATGTTCTAACAAGTCTTCACGTGCTTTTCTTTTTAATTCTTCATTCATTGCACGTCCTTTATTGATGGTATCCTGGCCTTTTTTCGCAAGACTATCTGTTAAATCTTTAGAACGATCAGCCACCTCAGCAGCTGCACCAATACCTACAAGTACTGTCTTTTTCAACAATTCACTCATAGACATATAAATACCTCCTTTCAAATACTATTTTATCACAACTAAAACCAGTGGTTAAGTAATATAGACCTTGAAAGAATAATTGTGCTATAATGAAAAAACGAAAGGGAGTTATCAGTATGAAGAAAGAAGAATATATAGGTGTATTTGATTCAGGTGTTGGAGGAGTGAGTGTCTTACAGGCTATTCATGAAATGATGCCAGGAGAGAATCTTTATTTCTTTGGTGATTCACTTAATGCACCTTACGGGGAGAAAACATTAGAAGATGTCCAGAAGCTTACTCTTAATGCGATAGAGAACATGAATAAGAAGAAGCATTTAAAGGCCATTGTGATTGCCTGCAATACAGCAACAAGTGCTGCTGTGACATTATTAAGAGAAAAATATACAGATATTCCTGTCATTGGTATAGAACCTGCATTAAAACCGGCAGCTTTATCTAAGAAGAACAGCTGTATTCTTGTAATGGCAACAGCCAATACATTACGTTTAGATAAGTTTCATCAATTAGCTGAAAGATATGATAAATCAGCCACTATTATTCCAGTTCCATGTTATGGACTTGCTAAACGTATTGAACAGGGAAATTTAGATCAACCAGATCTCATTGAGTTACTTACAGATTTAATAGGTCCTTATAAAGGTAAAGTAGATAGTGTCGTACTAGGATGTACACATTATCCATTTGTGAAAGATCAAATAGCGACAGTTTTAGGTGATATTCCAATGTTTGATGGAGCCTATGGAACAAGTAAACATCTTTATAATTGTTTAAAGGAATGTGATTGTTTGAATGACCAGAAAGAAGGAGATATCCTCTATGGTTCATCCAAGAAAGATGAAATTCCTATTTATAAAACATTTATGAATACACCAATCGCATAACAAGCCATTCACATGGCTTTTTTACTAGGAGAATGTATGAACTATATTATTATTAATAAAGACAACATAGACACAGAACATATATGCTGTGCCATGTCTAATAAGAAGAGTCTTCAAAAGAAAGAATGGTTAAAAGAAAGATTTGATGAAGGTTTAGTATTTTATCGCAGTGAAGAAAGAGGTAAATGCTTTATTGAATATATTCCTGATGAATATGCCTGGATACCTCTTAATTCTCATGACTATATGTATATCAATTGTTTATCAAAAAAATGGCAGAAAAACCTTCACCTCAATATAGAATATAGGTGGGGGATGAATGCCGTTAATGCATCTGATAGAGAAATTTGGAGTAAGAAATAGTATAATACATATAGGAAACTTCTTTTCCTAAATCTACAGAAAGGAGGCTAAATATATGTATCTTACAGTCAAGCAGCAGGTAAAGCATCTGTCCAAGGAAGACTATCATTCCATCAAGGAATTATGTCATATTGCAAAGAATCTTACTAATCAGGCAATCTATAACATCAGACAGCACTACTTTTACAGAAGGCAAATATCTCAATTATGAAAAGAACTATGCACTTCTGAAGTCGTCTGATAACTATAGAACGCTTAATTCCAATATGGCACAGCAGATACTGAAGGAAGTAGATGGTTCATTTAAATCATTCTTTGGTCTTCTTAAAAAGGCAAAGCAGGGAAAGCATGCACTTAAGGACTGCAGACTTCCACGCTATCTTCCAAAGGATGGATATACTACACTCGTCATTGGATTTGTAAGACTTAAAGGGAATAAGCTCATACTTCCATATTCAAACAGCTTCAGAAAGACACATAAGGCTGTTGAGATTACTATTCCACCTATACTGCTTGATAAGAAAGTGAAGGAAATACGTATCATACCAAAGGCAGATGCCAGGTTCTTTGAAATTCAGTATACCTATGAAGCTGAATGCATTCAAAGGAATCTCAATACAACAAATGCACTGGCATTAGATCTAGGTATCAATAATCTTGTCACTGGAGTATCAAGTAAAGGTGAAACATTCATCATCGATGGAAGAAGACTGAAGTCCATTAATCAGTGGTTCAACAAGAAAAATGCAAGATTACAGTCCATCAAGGATAAGCAGCATTTTGGAAAGAAGACAACCAACAGACAGAAGGCATTAGCACGCAGACGTAACAATAGAATAAATGACTACATGAACAAGACTGCACGCATTGTGATTGATTACTGTATCAATCATGATATTGGAACTCTTGTTGTGGGCTATAATGAAACATTTCAGAAGGATTCCAATATAGGCAGAAGAAACAATCAGACCTTCGTCAATATTCCATACGGAAAGCTGAGAGACAAGCTTGAATATCTCTGTAAGCTGAATGGCATCATACTTGTAATGCAGGAGGAATCCTATACATCAAAAGCAAGCTTCTGGGATAAGGATGTCATACCAGTCTATAAGAGTGATGATACTGAAGAATACCATTTCAGTGGAAAGAGAATACATCGTGGACAGTATAGAACAGCCAGTGGACAAGTTCTGAATGCAGATGTAAATGGTGCATTAAATATCATGCGTAAAAGTAGCGTTGTGGATGTAAACATCCTATACAGTAGAGGCGAAGTGGACACGCCTATAAGAATAAGGATTGCCTAGCAATAGGTGGAGACTTAAATATCAATCTTCTTAAACGGATGCGTAAGCATCCTAGAAGCCTTGACTTCAAATACGGAGTATTAAGTCGAGGTAGTTCACGGGTTTCAGGTTCGATGAAGGGACATGGCTATTCAAGTGAGTTATTAAACTATTGTCTAGAAGATGCACGTCAAAAAGGTTATAAAGGCGTTTGTATTCTATCGTCCAAAGGACGTAAGAAGGAGTTCCTTTCTGATTATAAATATTTGACACATAAAGGGTTTAAGATAGCCGATGAATCAGATAATGGTATTATACTTATGTATCTTCCATTCACTGAAGGTAATCCACCACAATTTAAAGAATGTGCCAAACATCCGCATATCAATGAACAGGGCTTTGTATTATATTATACAGATCAATGTCCTTTTACAGACTATTGGGTACCATGCATAGAAGAAATGGCAAAAGAATACAACATTCCTTTAAAAACGATTCATATCACAACACGTGAACAAGCACAGAGCCTTCCTTCACCTGTTTCTACCTATGCATTATTTAAAGATGGAGAGTTTTTAACTCAAGGAATCCTCAATGAAAAGAAATTTTTGAAATATGCAGGAATAGATATTTAATAACATATTTTCCCACAAAAACCACATTTAGGTATTAAGTTTAAGATATATACTAGAATCAGAAAGTGAGAGTGGTATTATGAACAACGAAAATTTAAAAGATGTTTATGAAAAGCAGAATAAAAAGAAAGTCAGTCGTTTAAGCAAAAATATAGGTAAAGCATTTATTATTGTGGCATTAGGTTTTGGTGGAGGCGCTGCTGGTTCTTATTTTATGAATAACCAGGGTACTACAGTAGTGACGAAGACTACTACAACTAAAGCAACAGGTACATCAAAAGATGCTTCAAGCATTTCTTCTAAGATGACACAAAGTGTTGTCGCTATTACTACTGAAAATATCTCAAGAGATAACTTCTGGTATGGGTCACAGGTATCAAGTGGTGCCGGTTCAGGAGTGATCATGAGCAGCGATGGTTATATTATTACCTGCGCCCATGTTGTTTCTGGTGCAAGTACAATTAAGGTCACTACAAGTGATAATAAAACATATGATGCAACATTAGTAGGAATCTATAGTGATAATGATATTGCGGTCATTAAAATCAATGCAACTAATTTAAAACCAGCAACATTTGCGAATAGTGATAAATTAGTACAGGGTCAATCTACATATGCAGTAGGTAACCCAGAAGGTACATTCAGTGATTCTATTACTTCAGGTATCGTATCAGCCTTAAATCGTAAGATTACAGTGCAGTTAGACAACGATGACTCATCTTCATCTAGTGATTATGGTCGTTTTGGTCAGCTTTATAGCTCTTCTAAGACTATCTCTATTTTTGTTATTCAGACAGATGCAGCTGTTTCTCCAGGTAATTCTGGTGGAGGATTATTTAATGGAAATGGTGATCTCATTGGTATTGTGAATGCGAAATCATCCGATACAAATAGTGAAGGTCTAGGCTTTGCGATTCCATCAAATACTGCATTAAAGATTGCGAAAGAACTCATCAACAAAAGTAGATAATGGACAAAAAGGACAGTTTCTGTCCTTTTTTGTTAATATGGAGTTTATAATTAAATACTATATTAATGACATGGAGGTATTTTATGAAAGAAAAATTTATAAGATTCATGCAGGGAAGATATGGTGGGGCAGATAAGCTCAACAGTCATCTCATGTATTTATTGTTTATTTTAGTTATTATAGAGTTATTTACTGGTTCAAAACCATTAATGATTATAAGCTTATTTTTGATGATTTATATTTATTTCAGAATGTTTTCTAAGAATATCTATAAACGTTATGCAGAAAACCAGAAATATGTACAGCTTATCGCACCTATTACAAAAAAGGTAGATTTCTTTAAGAGAAAAAGAAAAGATAAAACACATAAATATTATAAATGTCCAACATGTAAACAGGTTGTTCGTGTACCAAAAGGACGCGGAAAGATTGAAATCAGCTGTCCAAAGTGTCATACTAAGTTTATCAAAAGAACTTAGGGGGACTAAATATGTTGAAGGTATTACTTATTCCAGCTTTAGATGATTCAAATATTGAACTTATTAAAAAGTCTTGTTCTGATATGAATCTTTTAAAGGTAAATAAAGAAGATTTAACACAGGAGATGATTGATGAAGCCGATGTCATTGTAGGTAATCCACCAAGACAATTTAACTTGAATAGACCTACACTTAAGGCATTATTATTAAATAGTGCAGGAAATGATCAATTTCTTTTACCTAACATCTTAAATAGACAAACACTTCTTACAAATGCAAGTGGAAGCTATGGTCATGCCATCTGCGAACATATGATGGGAATGCTCTTAAGCTTTAATAAGAATCTACGTTTCTATTATGATCGACAGAAGGAAGCAAGATGGACACCATTATTTACTGGTAGAGAAATTTATGGCTCAAATGTCTTACTACTTGGAGTAGGAGATATCGGTACTGAATTTGCGAAAGTATTAAAGGTACTTGGTGCCAATGTAACAGGACTAAGAAATTCTTATAAGGAACATCCGAATTGTGATGAAATCATTACTTCTAAAGAATTACATGATGTATTACCAAAGATGGATTATATTATTACTTCTTTACCAGCAACCAATGCAACATTCCATATGTTAAGTCATGATGAATTTGCATTAATGAAGGAAGACGCTGTTGTATGTAATGTAGGTAGAGGTAGTGTGATTGATACATATGCTTTAATTGAAGCATTAAACAATAAGTCTATTGGTGGGGCATTACTTGATGTTTTTGAAGAAGAACCATTACCAGCTGATTCACCATTATGGAAAAATCCTAGAGTCATGATTACACCACATTGTTCTGGTGGGTACCATTGGAAGAGTGTACAGGATTACTATACACAATTAGTTATTAGAAACCTCAATCACCTAAAGAACCAGGAACCATTAGAAAACCTTGTTAATAGAACAAAAGGCTATTAATAGTAATAAAATGGACCCGGTAAAAAGGATACGATAAAAAAGGAGATAGGAATATCCAGTTTAAATGAACAGGATATTTATTATATACACAAATATATTAAGTAATATTCGAAAATATACAAAATTATAAATAAATGTGTTGACATTGATCGTGCTGTGATGTAACATGCAGATAAACCTAAGAGCGGGAGATAAAACTTTGTATAGGGCTGATAGAGAGCTGGGGATGCTGGAAACCTGGTAGTACCACAATGATAAATGGACCTGTGAGGGCGAGGGGGAAAGGCAACGAGTATCCTGAGACGTGATGCAAACGTTATAATGCAAAAATGTGTTAGCATTTATGAATCAAAAGGTGGCTTAAAGAGTAACATCTGTCTTTTGGGACAGGTGTTTTTTTATTACCTGCTAACAAGTTGGGAGGAACTCATATGAAGCGATGGCGTCGTTGTATGAATTGAATCAGAGAAAACAAAAAATTATGAAAACGAAGA
Source organism: Catenibacterium sp. GCM10023432 (assembly GCF_042651925.1). Classification (NCBI taxonomy): domain Bacteria; kingdom Bacillati; phylum Bacillota; class Erysipelotrichia; order Erysipelotrichales; family Coprobacillaceae; genus Catenibacterium; species Catenibacterium sp. GCM10023432. The sequence goes on from NZ_JBHSEB010000075.1 coordinate 22,577, forward strand.
GGAACAGAGCAATGAACAAATTATTAGGAACAGTATTAACTTCAGCATTAACAATTTCACTTTTAGCAGGATGTGGAACTTCTACTAGTAATAAGAAGAAGGTGGGTATTATCCAGTTCATGGATCATACTTCATTAAATGAGATCAAGGATTCATTCGATAAAGAAATGAAGACTCTTGGATATGATGATAAGAATATCGAATATACATTCAAGAATGGTCAGGGTGACACAAATACTTGTGCAAGTATCGCCAATGATTTTGCCGGAAAGAATTTTGATTGTGTCATGGCAATTGCGACTCCTGCAGCACAGGCCGTTGCTAAACTTGCTACTAAGACTCCAGTTGTATTTAGTGCAGTGACTGATCCAGTAGGTGCACAGTTAACGAGCTCATTAACTAAACCAGATAAGAATATTACTGGTACAAGTGATGAGGTACAGGTTGATCAGATTATTGATAAGGCATTAGAAATCAATCCAAATACAAAAACAATTGGTATGCTTTATAATAAAGGTGAATCCAATTCAGTGACTAATATTAAAAAGGCAAAAGCTTATTGCGCTAAGAAGAATATCAAGGTAGAAGAAGCAACAATTGCATCAGTCAATGAAGCACAGAGTGCTGTCAATGTATTAAATAGTAAATGTGATGCTATTTTTGCACCAAATGATAATACAGTTGCAAGTGCGATGAATGTAGTCAGTGATGCATGTAAGAAAGCAAACAAGCCTTTATATGTAGGTGCCGATTCAATGGTTAAAGATGGTGGTTTCTTAAGTGTTGGTATCGATTATAAAGAACTTGGTAAAGAAACGGCTAAAATCGTTGATAAAGTATTAAAGGGTAATAAAGTAGAAAATATCCCAGTGAAGGTATTTAAGACAAACTTAAAAATCTATGTCAATACAACTACAAAAGATAAATTAGGTATTAAGTTACCAGAAAGCATTACAAGCGATAGTAAATATACAGAAATCTAAGGAGTTTTTATGAATAGTACAGTTATTCTTGGAGCCCTAGAGTTAGGCGGCATATTTGCCGTCTTATCTCTAGGCTTATATATTAGTTTCAAAGTTTTGAATATTCCAGACTTGACAGTGGATGGAAGTTTTACAACAGGATGTGCAGTGAGTGCTATGGTAGCAGTGGCAGGCTACCCAGTACTTGGTATGGTACTTGGATTTGTAGCAGGTGCGATTGCAGGGATGGTGACAGGTTTACTCATTACTAAGCTCAATATTAATGAAATCCTAGCCGGGATCCTTACACAGACTGCTTTATACTCAGTGAATCTACGTATTATGCATCAGACACCAAATATCTCATTATTTAATCATAAGACAATCTTCAGCAGTACAACTCAGTTTGAACCTTATGATAAATTATTGATTATTGGTGTGATTGTGATAGTGATTACTATATTATTGAATTATTTCTTAAAGACACAGATGGGTCTTGCACTTAGAGCCTGTGGTGATAATGAAGCAATGGTACGTGCGAGCTCTATTGATACAGATAAGATGAAAATTATTGGTTTAGGACTTGCTAATGGACTAGTCGCTTTAAGTGGCGCTTTATTTACACAGCAGCAGGGCTATGCTGATATCACTAGTGGTATTGGTATGATGGTTATCGGACTTGCTTCTATTATTATTGGGTTGACATTCATTAAGAGTGATAAAGTGGCAGTATGTCTAGTTGGTACGATTGTAGGGGCTATCTTCTATCGTTTTGCCTTAACAATTGCCTTATACTTAGGTCTTCCTTCAGGAGACTTAAAGATCCTATCAGCATTTATTGTTGTGATTGCGATTTCTTCTGCAACACTTAAGAGGAGGTTTAAGAGACATGCTTAATATAAAAGACTTAACAGTTGTATTTAATGAAGGGACAGTCAATGAAAAGAAAGCCATTGATCATTTGTCTCTTCATCTTGAACCAGGAGATTTTGTCACTATTATAGGGTCTAACGGTGCAGGGAAGTCTACATTGTTTGGTGCGATTTCTGGTGCAGTAGAAGTAAAAGAAGGAACTATTGTATTAGATGATAAAGATATCACGCATGAAAAGGAATATGTCAGAAGCCGTACCATTGGTCGTTTATTCCAGGATCCTTTAAGAGGAACAGCCCCTTCAATGACAATTGAAGAAAACTTATCTTTAGCTTATCAAAGAGGAAAACATTTCTCACTTACACCATTTACTCATAAACATCATGATGTCTTTGTAAATGCATTAAAGGACTTAGATATTGGTTTAGAAGACCGTTTAACAACTAAGGTAGGTACTTTATCTGGAGGACAAAGACAAGCCCTCACACTATTAATGGCAACTTTAGTTAAACCACAATTACTTTTATTGGATGAACATACTGCTGCACTTGATCCCGCAACATCTATCAAGGTGATGAAATTATCTGAAAGAATTGCGAAAGAACATCATATTACCACTATGATGATCACCCATGATATGGAAGATGCTCTTAAATATGGTAATAGAATCCTGATGATGAAGGATGGAAAAATCATTGCGGATATTGATGAAGAAACTAAAAAGAAAATGACTGTCGAAGAACTTGTAAGAAAATTTACTGAAACAGGAGAAGCGAATGACCGCGTTCTTCTTCACTAGACAAGGATCATCCTTGTCTTTTATAATGCATGAAAAAAGCAGACTGAAGTCTGCTTAGAGGTAGTATTGTTGGAAATAACGTAATCTGATTAAGTCACAGATTGACATGATCTGGTAGTTGAAATCAATCGAATCAAACTTACCTGGTACATAGATTACTGTTGTATTTCCATTAAAACATGACTGTGTATATTTACGGTTCTGCGTGATGAGTAATGAATATGCCTTTTCAAAGCTGCAATTATCATATTTCTTCATTTCTTCTAGACTACGTCCTGTAGCACTCACAAAGATGACAACATCATCCTCATTAAATTGAATAGGATCATACTTATGATAATGGATAAATGGACGTCCAAAAGAAATCATATCTGTCTGTAACTCTACAGCAATAGAACAAGGATATAAACCACCGAAGATAATAATACGTTTTGCTTTATAGAAATGTTCACAGATAGAAGTAATTGTGTCCGCAAGTACTTCTTCATCCATTGCCTTGTCCATCTTCGCTAAGAATTTCTGAGGAGTTTCTCCAAATAATCTGACACGAATCTGATTCAAACGTAACTGATGATCAGCTTCTAATTTAAAGCGGAAATCCTCATAAGTAGAGAATCCAAATGATAATAAGAAGCTATAAAGTTCTTCTTTTCTAAAAGCACCTTTATTTAAAAATTCTTCTTCAGACATCTCAAATATATCTAGATAGTTAAAGATAATGAAATTGCATATTTTATAATAGTAATCATTCTGCATCGCACCATTTAAATAAGTCAATATTCTACTAAGTAACAAGCCCATTATATTCACGCCCCTTTTGGAATATTATATCATAGTTGTAATAATCTTTAGAAATAATTTTGTATTATGTTTTATTTTGTTTATAATGTTAAAAAAGGAGGCATATTTATGCGCATTAAAGAACTACCATTAAGTGATATTCACTTTATTCCATCAGAATATACAGATCATCTCTATCATTCTATTATTAGAATAGGCTTTTCTTTTCCTATTAAGGTCAAAGAAACAGGTTGTGGCTATTTATGTGTAGATGGCAATAAGAGATTAACTGCTTTACGCGATATTCTAGAAAAAGATCCTTCATATAAGAGAGGAGATAAAGTCAAGGTGATTGTAGTCAATAGTACTGATAATCGTTCGAATGACTGTTCTCGTGGAAGGAATACTCATTAATGAGACTGATAGACATATTTGTATTAAATAAATGTGGAAGTAAGAAACAGGCAAGGAAGGCCATTAAAAAGGGACTGATACAAGTCAACAATGAAATAGTTGGTGAAGATATAGATATAACGGATGAAACAGTGATTTATGATTCTAAGATTCTTGATCCTCATCCCTTGAAATACTATATCATTCATAAACCATCAGGCTATGTATGTGCCAATAAGGATCCTTATGATCCCTGTCTTATCACTTTACTTCCAGATGATAACCTTCATTACGTAGGAAGATTAGACCGTGATACAACGGGTCTAGTCATTTTGACGAATGATTTGAAATTAAGAAAAAGACTCACTCTTCCTGAATTTCATATACCTAGAACTTATGCATTTACTTGTTTTAATCCTTTAAAGGATATTACACCTTTTAAAGAAGGTATAACTATTGATGGAGATGTAAAATGTTTACCTGCAATAGTAGAAATGACAAGTGAATATGAAGGTATCATCACTTTAGAAGAAGGACGTTATCATGAAATAAAGAAGATGTTCCTTTCTCTTAATAATAAGATTACATCACTTCATCGCATTATGTATGGAGATATCTCGTTAGGTGATTTAGAAAGTGGTACATATCGAACACTTACACAAGAAGAAATCAATCATTTAAAAGACATCACAAGGAGTAGTATATGAAATATATCAAAGAAATAGATATACATGGCTATACTCAACAGGAAGCACGTAAGATGATAGATGCAGCTTTAAAGAAACCTGATGCATTGACTTTAAGAATCATCCATGGATATAATCAAGGACAGACTTTAGGTCAGATGGTGAGAAAAAGATATCGCAGTCATCCTCATGTACAAAGAATAGAATTATCTATGAATCCAGGTATTACAGATATTATTACAAAATAAAGGAGTTCACTATGACAAAAGATGTATTAGACTATTTTAAAACTATTTGTAGTATTCCTCATCCTTCAGGACATGAAGAATTACTAGGCAATTATATAGAAGAATTTGCGCAGACTCATGAACTTGATTATGCTAGAAATGAAATAGGGGACATTATTATTTATAAGGAAGCAGCGCCTGGCTACGCAGATCATGCACCTATTTTACTACAGGGTCATATGGATATGGTGGCTGAAAAAGATGTAGATAGTAACCACGACTTCCTCACTGATCCTTTAGAAATCTATGAAGAAGATGGTTATTTACATGCAACAAAAACAACTTTAGGGGCAGATGATGGTGTGGCAGTGGCTATCATGCTCGCATTATTAAGTGATAATAGCTTTAAACATCCTCGTTTAGAATGCTTATTTACTGTTCAGGAAGAAACAACTATGGATGGTATTACGCATGTAGATAAAGATTGGATTCATGCTCGCAAGATGATTTCTTTAGATGGTGATGTAGTAGGAGAAACAAATGTTTCTTCTGCAGGTGGCGTTCAGTTAACTATTAGAAAGAATGCGACATTTGTAGAATCTCATGATCAGGGATATAAGTTCTATGTAAAAGGATTATTAGGTGGTCATTCTGGTGATGCGATTAAAGAAGGTAGAGGGAATGCGATTAAGATTGCCGGACTTGTACTAAAAGCATGTTTAGATAATGGCTTTGATATCCGTTTCTCTTCACTTAATGCAGGACAGAAGGCCAATGCAATCTGTAGAGAAGGTTTATTTACTTTCCAGTCTGCAAGCAATAAAGAAGAATTGAAGGCTTTTATTCATGAAAGAATGGAAGAACAGAAGGCTCTTTATCCATTAGAACCTTTAGATTATACATTAGAAGAAGAGCAGAGTGGTCATGTAATCTTAGATAGTGATGCACTTATTCATTTCCTTGCGTTATGTCCATATGGTGTAGAAAAGTATTCTTATTACTTCAATCATTTCCCAGTTCTTTCTTTGAATTTAGGAATTGTGGAAACAACAGAAAAGGCTGTAGAGCTTATTCTATTATTACGTAGTGAGAATGAAATCAATCTTAAACTACTTGTAAATGAAGTAGAAACTTTGGCTTCTTTATTTGGCTTAAGTGTGACACCATCAGATGAATATTATGGTTGGAGCTATGATCCTGATTCTCAGTTACGTAAGTCTTACAAGGAAGCTTATAAAAAAGCATATGATAAAGAACTCAAAGAAGTACCGACTCATGGTGGATTAGAAACAGGTTATATGAGTCGAATATTTCCAGATATGGATATTGTGACTATGGGACCAAACTGTATTGATATTCATACACCACAGGAAAGATTAGAAATCAAGACACTTTATGAAGTCCATGACTTTTTAAAGAATTGGCTAGGAGAATTATAATGAAATGTGATATAGCGAAAAAATGTGGAAGCTGTCAGTTTATTAATCAAGGATATGTTAAGTCTTTGGAATATAAGAATGAAGAATGTAAGAAGATATTTAAGGATTTAAAGGTTAATGTACACCCCGTCTCTGGTATGGAAGATCCTTATTACTATCGTAATAAGACTATCGTTGCCTTTGATAAGACATATAACTATGGTTTATATGAAGAGAATTCTCATCGTATTATTCCTTATAAATCTTGTCTCATTCATGATCAGGAAACAGATGCAATAATTAGTAAAATAGCTGTACTATTTAGAAAGTATAGAGTTTCTATCTATGATCCACAAAGAAGAAGAGGGGAAATCAGACATATTCTTATTAGACGTGCAGTCAAGACAAATCAGACATTAGTTGTCATTGTATCTAATGAAGCTATCTTTAAAGGTTCTAAGAACTTCTGTAATCAGCTTGTAAAAGATTTTCCTTCTATTAAGAGTATTGTCTTAAATACAAATAAGAGACAGACAAGTATTGTATTAGGTGAACAGGAAAAGGTTCTTTTTGGGAAAGGGTTTATTGTAGATGAACTATGTGGAATGACTTTTAAGATTTCTCCACGTTCTTTCTATCAGATCAACCATGACCAATGTGAAGCATTATATAGTAAAGCTTTATCTCTTATTACAGTCAAAGATCCTAAAATCATGGATACATATTGTGGTATTGGGACAATAGGTCTTATTGCGAGCAAGAATGCGAAACAGGTTATTGGGGTAGAACTTAATAAGGATGCTGTGAAGGATGCAAAACTGAATAAAACTTTTAATAAGGTTGAAAATATCAAGTTTATTCAGGGGGATGCAACTGAATTCATGGTAGAAGCCGCAAAGCAGAAAGTAGATGTAGATGTCATTATTATGGATCCACCAAGAAGTGGTTCTACTGAAACGTTTATTAAAGCAGCTGTTTCTTTAAAGCCACAGGAAATAGTTTATGTTTCTTGTGATCCTCATACACAGGTAAGAGATTTAAAGTTATTTAGAAAACTAGGATATGATTTCAAGGATGTATATCCTTATGATATGTTCCCATTTACGAGCCATGTGGAGTGCGTGGTTCTGTTGACTAAAGTACATAATTGATAGTGTAAAAATGCTTGAAATATAAGGCTTTTCCGAGGATTTGGAAGTAAATCCAGGTCCTCGGATTTTTTACGTTTTAGGTGCTGCAAAGAGGCAGATTTTTATAGTTGAATAGACAGAAGTATTGATTTGGGGTTGGGTAGATAAAAATATTGAGTTGAAAGAAATAACAATAATCAAGTAGCTACAAAATCTAAATTAGTGAATTGCTCCAAAATAGGGCGTCAAACTATTGACGCCGATAATTGGATATGTTATAATGATATTTGCAATTTTATAGCTATACTAATGCACTGATAGGAGAGTGTGAAGATGATTGATTTAGCTAATTTTAGACTTTGGCTTTTAGATACAACACAATACTCTGAAAGAACAGTTAGTAATATTGTTTCAAGATTTAAAAGAGCAGACGGATTTGTTGCCTGGCATAATGAACCTATTTATCAATTTGAACTTGAGCAGAATGATTTATTTAAAGGGTTGTCATCAACTGTTCGTTCTCAAATAAAAAAGGCAGTTAAGCTTTATTCAGAATATGAAAGTCATCATACATTACCTGTAAGATCTGATCAAACTGGCAGATTAAATGTGTTATCCTTATTTGCGAATATTGGAGTGGCAGAAGCTTATCTTGAAAGCATTGGCTTTGATGTTGTTGTTGCAAATGAATTAATAGAGAGAAGAGCCGCCTTATATTCAAAAATATACCCAAAGACAAAAATGATCTGTGGAGATATTACAAGCAATAATATAAAAACGAAGATTATTGAGTCTTGTAAAGAAAAAGGTATTGATATAATAATGGCCACCCCGCCATGCCAGGGTATGAGTACTGCAGGTCAACAGGATAGCGATGATGTTCGTAATAAATTGATTTGTGAAGTTGTTGAAGTAGTAAAAAAAGTAAAACCTCGATATGTGTTTATTGAGAATGTTCCGTTGTTTTATAATACAGAGATTGAAGTGAATGGAATAAAAACACTTATTCCTGTGTACCTAAAAAAAGAATTGCAAGGTAACTATCATATTAATGAATACACGATTAATACAGAAAACTATTCTGTACCACAGACAAGGGAAAGAGCAATTATTCTAATGACTCTCAAAGGAGAACCTGAATGGGTTCTTCCTGATAAGGATGAGCAGGTGGTAACAATGAGGGACGCAATAGGTGATTTGCCTATTTTGGACCCTTTCGTTAAAGATATTAGTGAGGAAGAGCGTCAGAAAATGTTTCCTTTATACAAAGAGAGAAAGGAACAGGCCTTGATGATTTCTCCATGGCATAAACCACCTGAACATATTAAACGACAGGTTATTGCTATGCAGCATACTGCACCAGGATGCACTGCATTTGATAATCCAGTTTATTTTCCTGTTAAAGAGAATGGAGATCCCGTAAAAGGCTACCATAACACTTATAAGAGACAGAATTGGGATACACCTGCATATACGGTGACTATGGATAATAGAAAGATTTCTTCGCAGAATAATGTCCATCCAGGAAGAGTAGAATACACTAACGAAAAGGGCGAAATTATATACTCCGATGCAAGAACACTTACATTATATGAATTGATGAAAGTGATGAGTTTGCCGGACGATTGGCCTGTGCCTTTGAACACTCCTGAGGCTTTTTTACGAAGAATTATAGGAGAAGGTATTCCGCCTTTATTTGTAAAAAAAGTTTTTGATAAATTGAAAAGAGGAAAAGACTGATGGCGAAATTAAAAGGATTATCGCTATTTGCCAATGTTGGAATTGCCGAAGCTTATATGGAAAGCATAGGAATTGACATAGTGCTGGCGAATGAAATTGATACAGAACGAGCGCGTTTCTATCAAGATGTATATAAGAACGCACACATGGTATGTGGTGATATTACAGACGATAATGTACGAAGAGCCATTGTACAGGAAGCATTAGAGAAGAATGTAGATTTGATAATGGCAACACCACCTTGTCAAGGTATGAGCGAAGCAGGATTGCGTTTGGAGTTTGATCCGAGAAATCGACTGGTATCTTATGCTGTTGATGTAATCAAGCGAGTAAAACCCAAGTTTGTATTTATGGAGAATGTTCCTAAACAGCTAACAACGAAAATTAAATGTGGAGAAGAAATCGTATTGATTCCTGAGTATATCAAACGAGAACTTGGTAAGGATTATTCATTTAATAATCAAACTTTGGTTATGGCTAAAGATTATGGTGTACCACAGCTGAGAGAACGCAATATATTCTTGTTAGTACGAAAAGATATAAAAAATGTAATTTGGGAATTTCCAGAAAAACAAAAAGAAATAACACTACGTGAGGCTATAGGACACCTGCCGTCTTTGGACCCATACTTAAGGGACGGACTTGCAAAAACATTAGAAGTGTTTCCAGAGTATGAAAAGAAGAAAGCGGCGGGATTAGCAGTTTCAAAATGGCATTATCCTCCTACCCATTCGTGGAAACAGGTAGAATGGATGATGCATACTCCAACTGGTAAATCAGCAATATATAACGAAGTTTATTATCCACAGAAAGCTGATGGAACACCCGTTAAGGCGCATCATAATCATTACAGACGATTGAAGTGGGATATGCCGTGCAGAACAATTACACAAAATAATGGTGTGATTTCGTCATTAGCCTGCGTTCATCCAGGAAATGCTTACCAAACTGATACGGGAGAGACGTTATATTCAGATCCGAGAGTGTTGTCCATTTATGAATTATTGATAGTGATGTCCTTGCCACTCGATTGGCCTATTCCTGAATGGGCAAGTGATACGCTTATCAGGAAGGTATTTGGAGAAGGTATTCCTTCAAAATTAGTAAAAGAAATAATGCTGGCTTTATTGGCGCAGCTAACGTAAAGGAGTAGAGTTACTATGGGAAAAATAGTTATGCCAAAGAACAGTGCACTATTAAATGAGATAGAATCTGTTCTAAAGATATATTACGAAGCAAATGATTGGATTCCAAATGATTTATATAAAACAAGATTGAAAGCTTTGATAGGAGATGATCAGTACTCTTCATCATATACAAAAAAAGCACAAATCACATCGTATTTTGGTTTTACTGTATGGCAGGATATTCGTAATCCTCAGTCATTAAGAAGAATTACACCTTCGGGTAAACAAATGTATGAAGCTTTGCAAAAAAACGATACCGAAAAGGTACAAGAAGTACTATTAGAAGCTTTGGAACAGGTAAAGTTTGGTAGAGATAATTACGGATGTCCAGATAGCAATACAGATATCGAACCGCCCACTTTATTCATTAGAGCAATTCTTGATTTAGGGTATTTGACCTATAGAGAATTTGCTTGGCTGTTATGGAAACTGGAAGACCTTGGAGCAAATTATACGGATTCTCTTCAGGAACTTCGCGGATTGCGTAGCCGGGGTCCGATTCAGCTGGGTGATGAAGCAAATAAATATGCAGATTGTAAACCAATTATGATACTTGTTAGATGGGGCTTTTTAGCTGAAGACGAGTCTGCAAATGCAACTAATGGTAAACATATTGTAATTGCAGATGAGGTGCTAAAGAAGTATCAGCCAAGGCTCAGAAATCTAAAGATTTATAATATTGATAAAGATATTATCGATGCTTCATCGTTTGATTTTGGAAATGATAATAATGAAGACGACAATGAAAAGAAATTCCGTGCATGGATGGCTAAGCAGGTAACCGTAAACGGAACTCCTTGTACTGCCAGTATGATAAGCAATAACTGTAGTGCGTTGAAGAAAGTTTGCTCTTTGATGGAAATTGCTGAGTATCCAGACTTAGAAAGTATCTTTGAAATCGTTGATATGGATGTTTTTGTTGAGGTTAAAAATATCATTCAAAGCCATCCTGATTACGAAGAAGTGAATAAAGCTTGTAATAATAGATTTTTAAGCACAGGCTTAAAGTGGTACGAGAAATTTCTTAACGAAATGTTGCAGGATGTTTCTAGTGGAGATTCTAGCGAGCAGGATGAAAAGGAAGAAATTGATTTAGAAGCAATAAGATTGTCTACTGGAGAAAATGTCCTTCTTTACGGTGTTCCTGGTTCTGGTAAGAGTTGGACTATTGAGCATGAGTATTGTAAGCCTGGCAGTGTCATAGAAAGACTTGTATTTCATCCTGACTATACTTACTCAGATTTCATTGGTCAGATTCTTCCTGCAGTTGCAGAAGACGGACAGGTAAGCTATAAGTTTACACCAGGACCATTTACGAACATTCTTCGTGAGTCTTATCATAATCCTGGTACAGAATACATCCTCATTATCGAAGAAATTAATCGTGGTAATGCACCGGCTATCTTTGGTGAGGTATTCCAGTTGCTTGACCGTAAGGTTGAAATCCGTGATATCGATGATGATGGATTCCCTGTTGGCACAAGTGAGTATGGCATCACAAATATGAATATCGCTGAAGAGATGTATGGTAAAGATAGAAAGACAGAAAAGGTTCGTATTCCTTCAAACCTTTCTATCATTGGTACAATGAATACATCAGATCAGAATGTTTTCACATTAGATACAGCATTCCAGCGTAGATGGGATATGCGTCTTATTGAGAATGATTTTGAAAATGTTGACCCGACACTTGCAAATGCAGAAATTCTTGATACTACAGTAACATGGAGAAATTTCTGCGTTGAGATTAACAGAATTGTTGTTGGCAACAGTGCCAGAATGACTTCTGCAGAAGATAAGAGACTTGGTGCATACTTCGTTCATCTTCGTGATCTTAAGTTTAATGATGCGATGGGTGATTTAAAAGAATACGACGCTCTTCGTAAGAAGGAAAGCAAAGGTTCTCTTACCCCAGAAGAAAAGACACAGATTGCTGTTGTCCGTGATGCTATGAGACAGAACAGAAAGTTCCCTGAAAAAGTAATCAAGTATCTCTGGGATGACGCATTCAAGTTTAACCGTGAAGTAATCTTTGAGGTTACAGAATACCAGAGCCTTGAGCAGGTAATCCGTGCATTTATGTATGCTAAAGGACTGGAGCGTTTCAAGGTATTTAAGGACAATGTTAGGGATGCATTTACCAATACAGAAGAAGAGTAAGGTGGTGAGGATAGATGGATTTAGGCTCAGCTTTAAATTCAATAATGGAATTTGATATCAAAAAGCACTGCCATGTTAATACAAATGAAGATGGTGATCGTTTTGTTGGTATCAAGGCTGATTCCGATAATGCTATGGTCTATTTCCCTATCGGATATGAACTGCCGGAAACCGATGCTGAAATCAGAACGGACATTAAACATTTGATACAGGTGCTGTCTGAATTTACAACAAAGGATGACCGTTTACTTGCTATCAATAAGTTTGCAGCACCACAGACAGTTGATTTTCCTATCAATGCGTATAAGAGTGTCATTGAATACTATTTTTCGATTGGTGGCACATATTATGTTGAGAAGGAGCAAGTGTATATCACAGCACCCACTGGAAAACAGGACTGGGCGAGAACCGCAAGAAAACAGATGCCTCTAGTTCAAAGCAGAAATGGTGTAAGTTCTTTCGTGTTTACGCAGTTTGAGGTTCGTTCTTCAACACCTAATGATACAAAGGAAATAACTCAGATTAACAGATTCTGTGTGTATGAGGCTTTCAAAAGACTGGGATGGCTATATGTTCCATATATGCCGGAAGAACCGGGACCACACCCAGATGTGAAAACTTCAATCAGAATTGTTCAGAGTAAGCTTGCTAACACAAACGATGATAAGAAGAAGTCACTATTTCGTGGTATGAAAGATATGCTTGAGTACATAGATGAGCAGACATCTGATAAGCAGTTCTACTTTGGCACTGATGATTTCGACCATGTGTGGGAGAAACTTGTTGATAGAGCATTCGGAGAAAAGGATAAGGACAAATATTTCCCTCGTTCAAGATGGCTACTTGATTACGGCAAGTACAAGGAAAAGAGACCTTTGATGCCGGATACCATTATGATTTACAATGGCAAGTATTACATTCTCGATGCCAAGTGTTATAAGTATGGTTGGACAGGCATTCCAGATCATCTGCCTAATGGTTCATCAATCAATAAGCAGATTACATACGGTGAGTATCTGGAAAAGTATAAAGGTGTAGATACGAATTCATTATTTAATGCGTTTATCATGCCATACAATATGGCCAAGAACCACTTCAAGCTTACATCAGTTGTTGGAAACATTGGTGAGGCAGTTGGTGACTGGAGACACAACAAGAAATACTATGAACGAATACAGGGAATTGTCATGGATACAAGATATCTAATGTATCATTATTCCGGCAAGCCGATAAAGGAAAAGATTGCTCTTGCTGAATGTATCGAGGCAGTTCTGGGAAGAGATGAAATAAAATCTACTGGAGAAGCTCCGATTCCTAAACCTGTATCATATGTAGGCATTAAGCCTGTTGATTCTATGGCCGCAGAAGACAGTTCAAACGGTGTAGATTAAATATAAAAATAGCAAAATATTATAAAACCTCTGTTTGCAGATGATTGCAGACAGAGGTTCTTTTCTTATAAGCCTTCTTTTTCTCTTTTTCGTTTTCTGTATCGGTCTTGTGTGACTCTGTTGCAGCATTCCTGACTACAGTAGCGATTCCTTGTTGATGTTGTCTTTACAAGGAAATAGCGACCACATCGTGGATTATCACAGGGACGATACAATTCAAGATCTGGTTTCAAATAAAAGATGGAGAAGTAGGCGGCACAAAGAAGTGAGTCTACCTTCCATGAAGGAGTCATTGTTTCTGAATTATAAACAGGATGGATACCATCAAGGTTGGCATTGATTTCTTCTCCGATTATGTACTTTGCGATTTCAATTAGTGTTGCCTTCATTTCGTCAGAGAACTCCCTGGAACTATCTCCGTTCATTTCATAAAGGAAATGGAAGAGAAAGTCAGAGATTTTCTTGGTCATATCCTGCTTTTCATAATTAACAAACATCGAAGTGATATTTTGATAGAATCCGCTCTGATATCCCGGAACAGAAGAGTAGCCACCAATAATATTATTGAAGTCCTGGATGTTCAGTGCATAAGAACCGTATATGCAATCGGTGATATTATAGGTGTCTCCTTCGAATGCTTCTTGTTGTCTGCTGTAAGATAACTGAACAGGTGGGTTCATAAGTATATCTACATATTTATGATGGCAGCTGGAGTAAGCGTTTTTCATAGAGTAGGTTTTTATTGTAAGATCCTCAGAGAACAATAAAGAAATTGTTAGGTCACAAATCTTCTTGTAATTCTTTCTGATCTCGTTGGCAGCAGTCATTAACTCTACGGTCATTTTTAATCGGTTGATTATTCCGTATAAAGATATCTCATCAAATACTTCATAAGTACCTGCACAAACTGGAAATAGAAAACCATTGCCTTTCAAAAAGGACACGAGTTCTTTGGTAGGCTTATTTGCAAGAGACATCAAAGTGCCGAGAATATTTTTTTCTTCGATTGTTCCGTTGGGTGCAATGCGAACCAATCCATCTTTAGCTGCATAGCCAAAAAGAATAGGGTGTTCCGGCATAGCCTGTAACTTGAATTTGCTGATAGGTTCTTCTCCTGGAGCAATGTGTTCTATATCTTCAACGCAGTCACAGCTACAACTTTCAAATCTAAATAAAATATTTTCAAAAAAATTTTCTTTAATTTGGGGCATTTTTGGCTCCTTTCTATGGTCGAAAAGTCATGGCATATGTCATGGCTTTATTTTTTTGCCTGAAAACAGTAATGGCAAAGTATATGTAATGTACTAATTATACTATCTAATAACTCAAAACACAACGCTTTTAACATTACTAATATGTAAAAGTTATGTTAAAACTTGCTATCTTCAATTACTAATTGCCGCTGATTATACTTATTACAGAGTTAATAAATAACTCCGATGTGATCCCGGTTAACGAAATCAAGAATCGTTATATAAGGTGAGAACATCACTCAGTAATTAATATCACAAGGCCTGATTACGTATAAGGGCATTGGGATACAGATATCGACATCAATCACAGGACAACCTGTGAAAGGTGCGATAGAAGTACCCTTATTTCCTTATGCCTTTTTTCAGGCTATCCAGGTCGGTACTTCTACAAGCACCGGCCTTTATTTGTTTCCTATGCCCTTCTGCAAGAACCAGGCAGAAAGGCAGGAACTTTATGAAAATTAAGATGCGTTATGAGGATGCATACCAGACCCTTGAGGTTGAAACAAAGGAGATTGAAAAGTGGTTAAACATTTCTATCTCAGAAGAAGAAAGCGAAGATGATTACGAAAAGAGAATCCAGGAAGAAATCGAAGTCAGATACAACCGTCCTGACTACAACAGTTGGCACAAGCATGACCGTCACACTGGCAACGCTTATATGAAGAGCAAGGACGGAACAGTTGAGGTCAACACAGAAGAGGCAATTATGTTTAGAGCCGCTGATAAGTCAGCCTTTAACAGTTCAATTGATGGAGTACATAAACAGTTTGAATACGAAGAATGCTGTGAAACTTTGAGAAGTCTTCTTAAACCTGCGGTAGCAGATATGGTCATTGCCATTGCCCTTGACGGCTACACCGTTGGTGAGTATGCAGCAGAAATCGGTGATGATGCCAATAATGTCAGTCATCGTTACAGACGTGCAATTAAAAAATTGAAAAAAGTTTTTGAAAAAGCGTCCTTTTAACCCTTCTCCCAAGGCTACACGGTAGGGGGGTGACACCTCCAAGAAATTATAAGGAGGTAATTCGATATGGAATTACAAGTATTTAACAGCACAGAGTTTGGCTCTGTAAGAACAGCAACTGTAAACGGTGAAATCATGTTTGTCGGCAAGGATGTGGCAGATATCCTCGGATACCAGAACGGTAGTCGAGACATCAACCGTCATGTGGATGAAGAGGACAGACAGAAGGCTATGATTTTCGATGGTAATCAGGATAAGGAAACCATCCTTATTAATGAGTCTGGTCTTTACAGTCTTATCCTTTCAAGCAAGATGCCTAATGCGAAGAAGTTCAAGCATTGGGTAACTGCAGAGGTACTTCCGACTATCCGTAAGCATGGAATGTATGCCATCAATGAGATTTTGGAAAATCCTGATCTTGCAATTGCAGCACTCACTCAGCTTAAGGAAGAGCGTGAGAGAAGAAAACAGCTTGAGTGTCAGACACTTATTCAGCGTCAGCAGATTGCAGAGATGCAGCCAAAGGCAAGCTACTACGACCTTATTTTACAGAACAAGAACACAGTTCCTATCACACAGATTGCAAAGGACTACGGTATGAGCGGTCGCAAGTTTAATGAACTTCTTCATGAACTTGGGGTTCAGTACAAGTTTAGAAAGACATGGCTTTTATATCAGCAGTATGCAGAATGCGGATACACACAATCACGTACCTATGCAATTGATGAAAGCAGAAGTGTGATGCATACCTATTGGACACAGAAGGGCAGATTATTCCTTTATGACCTTTTGAAGTGTGAAGGTATCTATCCGCTTATTGAACAGGAGGATTAATAGAAATGAGTATTGATAAGTTTAATCATGAAGGTTACTTTGACCCGACTACATATGAGGCACTTACCAATATTCACCGTGAAGAAAAGGCAGCTGATAAAAAGGCTGCCTATCTTCCGTTGGTGTATGTATGTAGTCCATATGCAGGTGATGTTGAAAACAACGTGTCAAATGCAAAGAAGTATAGCAGATTTGCTGTAGAGAATAATGCAATTCCGGTTACTCCGCATCTTCTTTATCCACAGTTTATGAATGACAGTAACGAGAAGGAACGTGAGATGGCTATGCACTTTAATTATGTATTACTCGGAAAATGTACCGAGTTGTGGGTGTTTGGTGGTGTTGTGAGCCGTGAAATGGCTCGTGAAATCAGTGTGGCAAAGAAAAGAAGAATGAAGATCAGGTGGTTTACCTGGGAGATGAAGGAGGTTCAGGAATATGATTAATATCACTTTATATGCAGCTGACTGCACGGGTAACAGCAGTAACTGTCTGTACCCACATAAGATGAAGGTCACGGACAAAGATACATTTATTGCAGCAATCAAGACGGATCATGTAACAGCAAAGTACAAAGGAAACTATCGCAGTAAGGATAACTTTGAATATTCAGACTGTATTCCACTTGATTGTGACAATGACCATTCAGAGAATCCTGACGAGTGGATTACACCATTTGACCTTGCAATGCTGATTCCGGGTGTTTCATTTGCTGCATCGTATAGCAGACACCACATGATGGTCAAAGGTGATAAATCAGAAAGACCAAGATTTCATGTGTTCTTTCCTATAGAAGTTGTTAGTGATGAAGAAGAATACACAAATCTTAAAAGAAGGATTGTAGCTGCATTTCCATATTTTGATACCAATGCCTTAGACAGTGCAAGATTCCTTTATGGTACGGACTGTGAAGATGTTGAAATCTATGAAGGTGATAAAACCATTCTTGATCATTTGGAAGAGGATGATTTTGCAGAGTTCGATGCAGGTCTTGACCAGGTGCCGGAAGGTCAGCGAAACAGTACCATGAGCCATATTGCTGGCAAGATTATCAAAAGATATGGAAATACAGAAGAGGCTTATCATATATTCCTTAAAAAATCAGAACTCTGTAATCCGCCACTTCCTGAAAGTGAACTCAAGGTGATATGGCATAGTGCCACAAAGTTCGGTACGAAGGTTTCTAACCAGGATGGTTATATACCGCCTGAACAGTACAACTCAGATTGTAAGTTAAAACCTATGGACTTTTCAGATGTGGGACAGGCTACTGTTCTTGCAATGGAGTATAAGGACATTCTTCGCTATTCCCCATCTACTGATTACATGGTCTACAACGGCAGTTTCTGGGAAGAGTCAAAACCTAAGTCGCAGGGAGTATCACAGGACTTGACGGAGAGACAGCTTGCAGAGGCTGAATCGGAAATGAAGAAAGCTATGGATGAACTTGTAAAGAATGGAGGTATGGAGATTCTTGTATCCGTTGGTCCAAAGAAGGCTGTGCAGATGTTCAACAAGCAGCAGGCTCATGCCTATGAGATGTATGAAGATGCTGTCGCATACAAGAAGTTTGCCATTAAGCGAAGAGATACAAAGAACATCGCAGCCACACTAAAAGAGGCTCGTCCGATGCTTGAAGTGGAACAGAGAAACCTTGATGCCGATGAGTTCATGCTAAATACACCGACTCTTACCTATGATTTAAGACAGGGCATCAAGTTTCCAATGGAACACAGACCAGAGCATTTCATCACAAAGCAGACGACCGTTGACCCATCAAGTGATGGAGCGAATATATGGTCAGATGCACTGGATACTTTCTTCTTAAAGGATACAGACCTTATTGATTATGTTCAGAGAATGGTTGGTTTGTCTGCTATCGGTAAGGTGTATGTGGAGGCACTCATTATCGCATATGGTGAAGGCCGCAATGGTAAGTCAACCTTCTGGAATGTTATCGCAAGAGTCCTTGGTACATATTCAGGAAATATCTCTGCAGATATGCTGACCGTTGGATGCAGAAGAAATGTCAAGCCGGAACTTGCCGAGGCAAAGGGTAAGAGAATGCTCATTGCAGCCGAACTTGAAGAAGGCATGAGACTAAATACTGCCAATGTTAAGCAGCTTTGTTCTACCGATGAAATCTATGCTGAAAAGAAGTATAAAGATCCGTTCTCATATACTCCGACACATACACTTGTGCTTTATACCAACCATCTGCCAAAGGTCGGTGCGATTGATAAAGGTACCTGGAGAAGACTTATCGTTATTCCGTTTGATGCCAAGATTGAAGGCAGTGCTGATATCAAGAACTATGCAGACTATCTATTTGAAAAGGCAGGTGGAGCAATCCTTACATGGGTTATCGAAGGTGCAAGAAAGGTAATCGCAGACAGCTATAAGATTGAACCGCCCAAGAAAGTGCGTGATGCCATTGAGCATTATAAGGAAAGTAATGACTGGCTTTCCTACTTCTTAAGTGAACGCTGCGAGCTTGACCCTGCCTATGTGGCAAAGTCGAGCGAGGTATATAACGAGTATCGAATCTTCTGTACCCAGGTGGGTGAGTTTACAAGAAGTACAACTGATTTCTACACAGCCCTGGAAACGGTCGGATTTGAAAGATATCGTGACCGTAAAGGCAGATATCTTAAAGGCTTAAGACTCAAGACGGACTTTATGGAAGAAGAGTAATGACAGTAGGTGTGACAGTTAATGACGGCTATTTACTATCCTTTTCTATAGAGTAAAAAAATTAAGTCTATATATAAAGTATAGGAAATGACAGTCTTACCCTGTCACACCATCAAATTTGACATTGATGGAGGTGGCACGAATGCGTGAAAAAGAAGTAGAGCAGAAACTTGTAAAGGCTGTAAAGCTTGCGGGAGGTTTCTGCATAAAATTTACATCTCCCGGATTTGACGGAGTGCCGGACAGACTGGTTCTTCTTCCAAAAGGGAGAATGGCTTTTATAGAACTCAAGGCTCCTGGCAAGAAACCAAGAGTCTTACAGAAAAGAAGAATGAAACAGTTATCAGCTTTAGGCTTTCCCTGCTATGTGGTTGATAACACGGATGTGATTGGGGGTGTCATTGATGAAATACAATCCTCATGATTATCAAAAATATGCAACAGACTTTGTGCTGGAACATCCTGTGGCGGCAATCTTCCTTGATTGTGGTATGGGAAAGAGCGTGATTACCTTAACGGCAATCTATGAACTGCTCTATAACAGCTTTGAAGTAGGAAAGGTTCTTGTGATTGCACCCCTTCGAGTAGCAAGAGATACATGGCCTGCAGAGATTGAAAAGTGGAATCACTTAAAGAATCTTACCTATTCGGTTGTTATAGGTACAGAGCCGGAGAGAAAAGAGGCATTAAGAAAAAGTGCTGGTATCTATCTAATCAACAGAGAGAATGTGGACTGGCTTATCAATAAGAGTGGCTTTCCGTTCGATTTCGATATGGTAGTCATTGATGAATTATCGTCTTTCAAATCTGCATCGGCTAAACGATTCAAGAGCCTTCTTAAAGTAAGGCCAAAGGTAAAAAGAATCGTGGGTCTTACAGGAACTCCAAGCAGTAACGGATTGATGGACTTGTGGGCAGAATTCAGAATCCTTGATATGGGAGAAAGGCTCGGAAGATATATCACACATTATCGTATGAATTTCTTTGTGCCGGATAAACGAAATCAGCAGATGATATTTTCATATAAGCCAAGACCTGGTGCAGAAGATGCCATCTACAGACTGATATCGGATATTACGATTTCCATGAAGTCGGCAGATTTTCTTAAAATGCCTGAATGCATTATGAATGAAGTGGAAGTAAAGCTTTCAGAAAAGGAATGGTCTGTATATGACGAATTAAGACAGGAAATGGTTGTGTCTTTGGAAGATGAAGAGATTGATGCTGCAAATGCAGCTGCTCTTTCAGGAAAGCTTCTGCAGATGGCTAATGGTGCTATCTATAACGAAGAAAAAGAGGTCTTCTATATTCATGACCGTAAGCTTGATGCACTTGAGGACTTGATTGAAGGTGCAAACGGCAAGCCTGTACTTGTGGCTTACTGGTATAACCATGATCTTGAACGAATCAAGGAAAGATTCAAGGTTCGTGAAATCAAGACTTCGAAGGATATCAGAGATTGGAATAATGGTGATATTCCTGTTGCTGTTATTCATCCGGCAAGTGCCGGACATGGCTTGAATCTTCAAAGTGGTGGTTCAACACTTATATGGTTTGGTCTTACATGGTCGCTTGAACTTTATCAGCAGACAAATGCAAGACTTTATAGGCAGGGTCAGAATGACACAGTAGTCATCCATCACATTATTGCAAAGGATACGATTGATGAAGATGTGATGAAGGCACTAAGGCTCAAAGAGAAAACACAGACAGATCTTATCGATGCGGTTAAGGCGAGAATCGGGGGTGGTGTGGATGCAAGGCAATGAGTTTTTAAACAGACCTTTCATTCTAAATAACAAGATTAATGATAAGAAAATTAAGCTCGGATTTTACAGAGAATTATCGTGCAGTCCATCATCACCGGGATTCGAAGAGCATTTTTCAAGCAATCCAAATACAAAATCACCCTTTGTTCGCTACTTAGAAAAGATAGATGATTTAGAGCGAGAGATTGCTGAAGATTATAAAATGCTTGAAGAGATTAAAACCGAAGTGGACAATGCAATTGATGTTGTGGAAGATCCTATGGAACAGATGATTCTAAGATATAGGTACTTGGAATTTTTATCAATGCCAGATATTTCTGTTCGAATGCACTACTCACTGCGCTGGACAAAGAAACTACATAGACGTGCATTGGACAGTTTTGAAAGAGGACACCCCTAGATCACCCCTAGGCCACTCCCCGTTCATATTGAAATGGTGTAGAATGGTATTGTAGAAAATTATATAAAGACAACAGAGCCTTTGTAGGAGCAATCCCGCAGAGGCTTTTGTTATGTCCAGATGGAGGTGAAAAAGATGCCAAGAAAACCAAAGAAACCATGTGGTTATCCTGGCTGTCCTAATTTAACAGAAGGTAGATACTGCAAGGAACACGAGAAACAAGCCGTCCGTTCCTACGAGAAGTACGGTAGAGATAAAACTGTACGCCGTAAGTACGGAAGAGCGTGGAAACGAATCCGTGACAGCTATGTTAAGGAACATCCTTTCTGTGAACTGTGTTTTGAGAAAGGAATCCTTGTGCCTGCAGATGAAGTTCATCACAAGCTGCCATTGTCAGAAGGTGGAACGCATGAGAGGTCTAACCTCATTGCTTTATGTAAATCATGCCATGCAAAGATTCATGCAGAGCGTGGTGATTATCATGGTAGCAAAAAACATCATGTGTATAAATATTAAGTGTGACAGGCTATGACGGGTATTTACATACCTTTTCTATAGAGGTTAAAAAATAATCTATATATATAAATATAGGAAATGACAGTCTTACCCTGTCACACTTCAAAAAAAACATATGATTTGATGAGAAAAAAAGACCCAGGGGCGGTCGAAATCTCTAAAATGACCGTCACCGTGGAACGGCGTGGGGTCTTGCGTGTGAAAAATGCGAAATCAAAAGGGTAATTAAAGGAGGGTGTACAGACGTGCCTACAAAATCGAATAACATCGGTGGCCGTGGTGGTGCAAGACCTGGTGCAGGTCGCAAGAAAACGGCTGTATCCGAGAAAGCAAAGAACGGAAATCCGGGTGGCAGAAAATTAGAAGTCCTGGATATTCCTGAAGTGGAAGGTGTGGAGATGCCAAAGCCACACGACTTCCTGTCTGCAGAACAGAGAGACGGAAGTGAACTGCAGGCTCACGAAATCTATACGGAAACATGGAACTGGCTCAACAAGATCGGATGCTCATCGAAGGTATCCCCACAGCTGTTGGAAAGATATGCGATGTGTTCTGCAAGATGGATTCAGTGCGAAGAGATGACCAACAAGCTGGGATTTCTTTCAAAGCACCCAACAACACAGAAACCAATCCCATCTCCGTTCATTAACATTGGCATCAACTATATGAACCAGGCAGTAAGGCTCTGGAACGAAATATTTCAGATTGTGAAGGAGAACTGCAGCACAGATTATGATGATGCTGCTCCACAGAATGATTTGATGGAAAGACTCCTAAGAGCAAGGGAAGGAAAATAATATGATTGAAAAAGTAAATCCATGCCATCCTGATAAGGTGGCAGACAGAATAGCAGGTGCCATTGTTGATTTGGCTTATGCAAAAGAAGAAAATCCGAAGGTTGCCGTTGAGGTGCTTATCGGTCATGGGCAGGCTCATGTAATTATTGAAACATCAGCTGATATTGACAAGCTTGATGTTGCAGAAGTAATCCATAGAATTGCCGGAGATGTCAGAGCAGACATCGAGATAGTTCCCCAGGATATACACCTTGCAAAGAACCAAGAAGAGAGCATCCATTGTGGTGACAATGGAATCTTCAAGGGAATGCCACTTACTGAAGAGCAGAAGGCATTATCCCAGATAGCAAGAGACATCTATAAAGTGTATCCGTTTGATGGAAAGTACATTCTTGATCAGGCAAGACTCATCATCTGCCAAAGCAATGCAAAAAAAGTACACTTAAAGGAAATCTATCCTGCAGCTGAAATCAATCCCCTGGGTGACTGGACTGGTGGCACGGATGTAGATACCGGGGCAACCAATCGTAAGCTTGGTTCTGATATGGCAGACTCCGTAACAGGTGGTGGTCTTCATGGCAAGGACTTATCCAAGGCGGATGTTTCTGTAAATATCCATGCATTCCTTAAGGCACAGAGAACTGGCAAACCAGTAGAACTTGTATGTGCCATTGGTGATGATGCCGTTGATGGTATTCCATATAAGGAAATTGTGGAAGAAGCAAGAGAGTTTATTCGTTCCATCGGTGGCTTTGAGAAGTTTGCCGAGTGGGGACTTTATTAAGGAGGCATTATGGGAAAGACAACTACAGAAATGCAGCTTGTAGCTGTATCAAAACTTATTCCTTATGCGAATAATGCAAGAACCCATTCTGCCGAGCAGGTTATGAAACTTCGTTCTTCCCTTCGTGAGTTCGGTTTCATCAATCCTGTTATCATTGACCGAGAGTTTAATGTTATCGCAGGTCACGGAAGAATCCTTGCTGCAAAGGAAGAAGGAATACTTGAAGTGCCTTGTGTATTTGTGGACTACCTTACAGAGGCACAGAAGAAAGCATATATCCTGGCAGACAACCGAATGGCAATGGATGCAGGATGGGACGAAGAGTTACTTCGTATTGAGATTGAGGCTCTCCAGGGTGAGGACTTCGATATAGGACTTACGGGATTTGACGAAAGCGAGATTGCAGATCTCTTTGGTTCGGATGATACTTCCGGGGTAAAGGATGATGACTACGATTTGTCAGCTGCACTTGAAAAAGCAGCCTTTGTAAAGCGTGGTGATATCTGGACAGTCGGAAGACACAGACTGATGTGTGGTGATGCAACTTCTTCAGAAGATGTAGCTGCACTTATGGATGGTAAAAAAGCCAACCTTATCATTACTGATCCGCCTTACAATGTGGCATTTGAAAGTTCCGATGGTCTATCCATCAAAAATGATAAGATGGCAAATGATAAATTCTATGAATTCCTGCTTTCAGCATTTAAGAACATGGCCGAGCATCTTGAAAAGGGTGGCTCGGCTTATGTATTTCATGCAGATACAGAAGGTCTTAATTTCAGAAAGGCTTTCATGGATGCAGGTTTTCACTTATCCGGCTGTTGCATCTGGGTAAAGAACTCCCTTGTGCTTGGCCGTTCGGATTATCAGTGGCAGCATGAACCAGTCCTTTACGGCTTTTTACAGAACGGAAAGCACTACTGGAGCAAAAATGCAGGCAGAAGTCAGACTACCATCTGGAACTTCGATAAGCCGAAAAAGAATAAGAACCATCCGACCTCAAAGCCACTTGACCTGCTTGCCTATCCGATTGGAAATTCAAGTCAGGAAAATGCAATCGTCATTGATACCTTTGGTGGCAGTGGTTCAACTCTCATGACCTGTGAGCAGACGAACCGTGTATGTCATACGATGGAACTTGATGAAAAATACGCATCCGTCATCCTTCGCAGATATGTTGAGGATACCGGTGATGCAGAAGGTGTATTTGTAATCAGAGATGGTGAGAAGATCCCATACTCTGCACTGGTAAAAGAAGTGGAGGGTACGGATGGAGAAACAGAATAATTTGACCCTTGGCAGCCTTTTTGATGGTTCTGCCGGGTTTCCTTTAGGAGGATTGCTTTCTGGTGTTACCCCTTTGTGGGCATCGGAAATCGAGCCTTTTCCTATTCGTGTAACAACGAAAAGACTACCGCAGATGAAACACTACGGTGACATTTCCAAGATGAATGGTGGCGAGATTCCTCCCGTTGATATCATTACATTTGGAAGTCCATGCCAGGATATGTCCGTTGCCGGAAAGAGGGACGGACTTGGTGGTTCTCGTTCCAGTCTGTTTTATGAAGCGGTAAGAATCATAAAAGAAATGAGGAGTAAGACAAATGGCAGATATCCAAGATTTATCGTCTGGGAAAATGTCCCAGGAGCCTTCTCAAGCAACAAGGGAGAAGACTTCCGAGCCGTCCTCGAAGAGGTCTGCAAAATCAAAGATGAATGTGTGTCAGTGCCTAAACCTTCAAAATGGCAGAGTGCAGGAAAAATCCTGGGAGACGGTTACTCAGTCGCATGGAGACAGCTTGATGCTCAATTTTGGGGAGTACCCCAGAGAAGAAAACGTATCTACCTTGTCGCAGATTTTGCAGGCTGGTGTGCCGGAAAAATACTATTTGAGTCAGAAGGCTTGTCTGGGTATTCTCCGCAGGGCTTCCGTTCGTGGCAAGAAACTGCCAACGGTTCTGCAGAGAGCATTGGAGAAACAGGCAGCAACAGCTTAATGTTTGAAAACCACGGACAGGACTCAAGATATACGGGCCCTCTTGAAGTGGCACAGACCGTTCTTTCCACATTTGGAACGGGTGGTAATAATCAGCCTTTTGTTGTGCAGACACCAAAGACTCTCAAAATCAGAAGTGGCTGCGAAGGTGGTGGCAAGGGTGCCTTGATTCAGGAAGACAAGTCAGCGACCCTTGGATGCAACAATGATCAGACTTTATTCGTGCCAAAGGTCTATGGTATCTGTGCCAAGGACAGTAATGCGATGAAGTCATCAAATCCTAACAGTGGATTCTATGAGGCAACTACCAGCAGATGCCTTGATGGGAATGGTGGCAATCCATCATGCAATCAGGGCGGCATGGCTGTTATTGAAGGAAACGGAACTAGACCTTCTCATAAGGGTGATGGCTATAAGGAATCCGATGTGATGTACACGCTTAATGCGACAGAACAGCATGGAGTTGCGTATGGAATCGGAAGATCTGCAATGAACCAGGGTTACAACGCACAGTTCTCTTTCCAGGTGGAAGAGGAAGTCGAACCTACACTTGTTGCAGCAGGAGCAAGTGGTGTGGCTCATCCTGTGTTCAGTTCTTCAAAGGCATCGTTCTTTACGTCAGCTGAAGAGGAACTTGCAAACACACTTGTAGCAACCGACTACAAGGACCCGCCAATTGTAAATGACAGTCCAAGCTATGGATTCTATCCACAGATGAAAGCCGAGTGCATTACCTTTACGGAAGAAAAGAGTGGATGCCTTGTGAATGGTACAAATCCGGGATTTCAGAATGGAGTCCTTGAAGCTGACTATATCGTAAGAAGACTTACACCGACCGAGTGTGCAAGACTGCAGGGATTTCCCGACTGGTGGTGTGATGACCTTGGTATTCCTGAACCCACTGATGAGGATATTGCAGAGTGGAGAGAAATCTTTGATACCCATGCAAAGGCTCTCGGTAAGGAAACAAAGCCGAAGACCGATGCACAGATAAGGAAATGGCTCATCAATCCCCATTCTGATTCTGCTGAATATAAGATGTGGGGCAACGGAGTAGCACTTCCTAACGTGGTATTCGTGCTTTCAGGCATTGTGTACTACTCACAGTTTCCGACCGAATAGCAGCTGCTTATTCTACACACAAACAACTTGATATATGTGCCTTTTAGAGTGATATATGGTACTACCAAAAACGAAGGAGGTACATAACATGGTACTGCATTTTAATGTAAAGGGCGAAAGCCGAAAAGCAATGGTAAAGGCAATCGAAAAGGAACTCGGTGTTAAAGCCAGATACCTTGGAGTTCCAAGCTGCTCATACGAGGTTGGAAACTACATGGTAGGAAGAAACGGAGAACTTGAGTTTGCAGATGGAGAGAGTATGGAAGAAACAGCAAAGATCATTGATGCCTGCGTAATGGCCACAGGCACTTCCCCAGAAGAATGGGATAACAATCAAATGGGGGCAAAAGAAGCCGACTGTGAGCCGAATAAAGGGGCAACAGAGGGCGAAACCGCAGGACTTACGGTATCAATCCCAATTGAGAAAGTGAAGGTGGGAAACCTTACGGCACTTATTGATTCCAAAGCCGGACTCATCAAGAAGGCACTTGGCATTACAGAACTTGGCATCGAGATTGAAGAAGATAAGGTTTCCTTCCCTTGGTTTTCAAAAGACCTGGATGCAGACAGCATTCAGACCTATACACGATTCATTGCAGCACTTTGCGAGATGAGTGTTAATCAGAAAAGAATCCAGGCGAAGGAGAAGAAAGTCGACAACGAGAAATACGCATTCAGATGTTTCCTTTTAAGACTCGGATTCATCGGTGCAGAATACAAGGCAGACAGAAAACTTCTTCTTAAGAACCTTGAAGGCTCGGCAGCATTCAAGAACGGTGCGAAGGGAGGCGAAGTATAATGTTCTTTCCAAGCAGAGATATCGTTGAGAGAGTGAAAAAGGAATATCCGGCAGGCACAAGAGTTGAACTTGTAAGAATGGATGATTTCCAGGCACCACCGATTGGAACGAAGGGTACGGTCAGAGGTGTTGATGATACTGCAAGCATTATGGTTGCATGGGACAACGGCAGCAGTCTGAATGTGGTCTACGGCGAGGATAAATGCCGTAAGATCACTGAAGAATAAAGGTCAGAAATACACAGTTTTTCTGCCAAAAGATTGTGTAGTATATGGTGCTAATTAACTTGATATAGTGTGCTTTTAGAGTGATATATAGTACTACCAAAAGGGAAAACACACCAAACGGAGGTACATAGAATGAACGAAAAAATCACACATCAGATTGAAGAAATGAAAAAGCAGACCATCGGAGTTGAGGTCGAGATGAACAGCATCACAAGAGAGCGAGCAGCAAAGCTTGCAGCCGAATACTTCGGAACAGGACGCTACGAGAATACAGCATCAAGGAACGGCTACATGACCTGGTCGGCATGGGACGGACAAGGAAGAGAATGGAAATTCCAAAAGGACGTCAGCATTGCCGGAGACGATGCACACAAATGCGAAATGGTAACCCCAATCCTTAAATACGAGGACATGGAAACCTTGCAGGAACTGATCAGAAAGCTTCGCAAGGCAGGAGCCAAGAGCGATGCAACAAGGGGATGCGGAGTTCACATCCACATCGGAGCAAACGGCCACACACCACAGACCATGAGAAACCTTGCAAACATCATGGCAAGCCACGAAAGTCTGATAGCCGAGGCACTTGACCTTGACCGAGGAAGAATGAACAGATACTGCAGAACGGTTGACCCAAGATTTTTAGAGCAGCTCAATAAGAAGAAACCAAAGACCATGAGCAAGCTTGCAGACATCTGGTACGGCACACAGGGTTGCAACTACGGACGCAGCCAACACTACAATGACAGCCGATACCATATGCTCAACTACCACGCAACCTTCACAAAGGGAACCATCGAGTTCAGACTTTTCCAGTTTGACGCACCTGCCGATGGTAAGCAGAACGGACTTCATGCCGGACAGCTTAAAAGCTACATTCAGCTTTGCTTGGCACTCAGCCAGATGGCAAAGGAAGTAAGAACAGCAAGTCCAAAGCCACAGCAGAACGAAAATCCAAAATACGCAATGAGAACATGGCTCTTAAGACTTGGGTTCATCGGAGACGAATTCAAGACAGCAAGAGACCTTCTTACAAGAAGACTTGCAGGAGATACAGCATTCAGAACTGCAAGGAGATAGCCTTGTAACACCTTAATAAAAAGAGTCGACCACTTCGGTGGTCTTAAGGTGGTAGAAGGGTGTCCCCTTCAGAAAGGATGGAAACCATATGAGTAAACGATACTACATTGCCTATGGCAGCAACCTGAACATCCCACAGATGAGAATGCGATGTCCGGGAGCAAGGATTATTGGAACATCGGTCATTGAAGACTATCAGCTTTTATTCAAAGGCAGCAAGACAGGTTCTTACCTTACCATTGAACCGATGGAAGGTGCTAAAGTTCCTGTTGTAATATGGGAAGTTACCGAGACCGATGAGAAAGCACTCGACCGTTACGAAGGATATCCAAACTTCTATTACAAAAAGGAAATGACCCTGGATATCAAAGGCATCAGAACGGGAAAGGTGCGAAGACGAGATGCTTTTGTCTACATCATGCATGAAGAAAGAGAACTTGGAATCCCAAGCTGGTACTATGTGAACACCTGCCTTGACGGATACCGAGCCTTTGGATTTGATGAGAAGTACCTGTTTGATGCAATCAGAATTAGCAGGAGGGATACACATGAAGACTGAAGTAAGAAGAATTGCAATCTGCCCTAAATGTGGCAAGGAATATCACGGAAGTCCGGCTCTTTCAAGAGTGGATAACGAAACCTATATCTGCCCCGACTGTGGAACAAGAGAGGCTCTTGAAAGCATCGGTGTGGACAAGGATGAGCAGGAAGAAATCCTGAACACCATTCATAGCTGCATGGGACAGTAACAACTGAAAAAGAATACTTTTCGGGACTCCACCAGGGGTCCTTTTTTCGTGGAGGTGATGGCGAATGAGAAAACTGAAAAAGTATAAACCCACGAAGCTTATGGCGAAGTCTTCTCATTACGATGAGCAGATGGCGGATTATGCCGTCAGCTTTATTGAGGAACTATGCCATACCAAAGGAACGTGGGCAGGAAAGAAATTTGAACTGATAGACTGGCAGGAACAGATTATAAGGGATCTGTTCGGTGTGCTGAAACCAAACGGATACAGACAGTTCAATACAGCCTATATTGAAATTCCCAAGAAACAGGGAAAATCGGAACTTGCAGCTGCCGTTGCACTTCTTCTTTTATGTGGTGATGGAGAAGAAAGAGCAGAAGTGTACGGATGTGCAGCAGACAGAAACCAGGCAAAAATCGTATTTGATGTTGCCGTTGATATGATAAGGTTCTGCCCGGCTCTTATGAAAAGAGTGAAGATACTGGAATCACAGAAGAAAATCATCTATAAGCCTACCAACAGTTCCTACCAGGTTCTGTCGGCGGATGTTGCAAACAAGCATGGGTTTAATACCCACGGAGTAATCTTTGATGAGCTGCACACCCAGCCAAATCGAAAACTCTATGATGTAATGACCCAGGGTTCGGGTGATGCCCGTATGCAGCCGTTGTATTTCCTTATTACAACAGCCGGGAATGATACGAACTCCATCTGCTATGAGATACACCAGAAGGCATTAGATATTGAGGCAGGCAGAAAAGTTGACCCTACCTTTTATTCTGTTATCTACGGTGCAGATGAATCGGAAGACTGGACAGACCCTAAAGTATGGAAGAAAGCAAATCCATCACTTGGTATTACAGTTGCAATAGAAAAAGTAAAAGCTGCCTGTGACTCTGCAAAGCAGAATCCCGGAGAAGAAAACTCCTTCAGACAGTTAAGGCTTAATCAGTGGGTAAAACAGTCGGTACGATGGATGCCGATGGAAAAGTGGGATGCCTGCAACTTTGCCGTTAATGAAGATGACCTGGAAGGTCGTGTATGTTACGGAGGACTGGACTTATCCAGTACAACCGATATCACGGCATTTGTGCTTGTGTTTCCACCACTTGATGAGGATGACAAATATATCGTTCTTCCTTATTTCTGGGTGCCGGAAGATACCCTTGACCTTCGAGTGCGAAGAGACCATGTTCCCTATGATCTGTGGGAGCGAAAAGGCTATCTGCAGACAACCGAAGGTAATGTTGTTCACTATGGCTACATCGAGAATTTCATAGAAAGTCTTGGTGAGAGATTCAACATCAGAGAAATTGCCTTTGACCGTTGGGGAGCAGTACAGATGGTTCAGAACCTGGAAGGCATGGGATTTACCGTTGTGCCTTTCGGACAGGGATTCAAGGACATGAGTCCACCGACCAAGGAACTGATGAAGCTTGTGCTTGAACAGAAGATAGCACACGGTGGTCATCCAGTTTTAAGGTGGAACATGGATAACATCTTTATCCGTACTGACCCTGCTGGAAACATCAAGGCAGATAAGGAAAAATCAACTGAAAAGATTGACGGTGCCATTGCAACAATCATGGCACTTGATAGAGCAATCAGATGTGGTAATGAAGTAACGGAATCGGTCTACGATACAAGAGGACTACTTGTCTTCTGATTTTTCGATGACAAGCTTACCGTTTTCACAATGGATAGTAACTTTATCTCCAGTATGAAAGCCTAGATCTTCAAGCCACATACCGTTGATACGAAGTGCTGGTACTTCTTTATTGTTGTACCCACCTACAGATGAAACAGTAAGATTTCGTTCTGCTTTGAATGGACGTTTTCTAGGTGTTTTATCTGCACTACGGGTTTTGACAAAATCGACATCATATGTATACATTAGCAATCAACTCCTTACTTTTGGGAAATTATAAAAACAATGGAGGAAAAAACGATGAGTATTTTTTCGGGATTATTTAGGACAAGAGATGCTCCTACCAACCGAACAAGCGGTAGTGCTTATTCATTCTTCATGGGTGGAAGTACTGCCGGGAAGAATGTAAATGAGCGAAGTGCCATGCAGATGACAGCGGTTTATGCCTGCGTCCGTATCCTTTCAGAGGCTATCGCAGGATTGCCACTTCATGTCTATCATTATAACGATGATGGTGGAAAAGAAAAAGCATTAAGCCATAATCTCTATCATTTGCTGCACGATGAACCGAACCCTGAAATGACAAGCTTTGTTTTCAGGGAAACACTTATGACACACTTACTACTTTGGGGTAATGCCTACGCACAGATCATAAGAAATGGCAAGGGTGAGATTATTGCTCTTTATCCATTGATGCCAAATCGTATGAGAGTTGACCGTGATGACAAGGGTCATCTGTATTACGAATACCGGGTAAGTTCTGATGATGCTCCTACAAATAAAGGCTCCACCGTAAGGCTTACACCTGATGAAGTCATGCACGTTCCAGGATTGGGATTTGATGGTCTTGTTGGTTACTCGCCAATTGCGATGGCCAAGAATGCTATCGGTCTTGCAATCGCAGCAGAAGAGTATGGAAGTAAGTTCTATGCGAATGGTGCTGCACCAAGCGGTGTATTAGAGCACCCTGGAACTCTAAAGGACCCATCAAAGGTAAGAGATAGCTGGTCACAGACATTTGGTGGCAGTGCGAATTCACATAAGGTTGCTGTTCTGGAAGAAGGGATGAAGTATACACCGATTTCCATTTCTCCAAACGAAGCACAGTTTTTAGAAACAAGAAAATTTCAGATTGATGAGATTGCTCGAATTTTCAGAGTGCCTCCACATATGGTAGGAGACCTTGAGAAATCGAGCTTTTCTAATATTGAGCAGCAGTCACTTGAGTTCGTGAAATACACCCTTGACCCATGGGTTTCAAGATGGGAGCAGAACATGGCACGTTCTCTTCTTTCTGCAGAAGAGAAAAAGCAATATTTTATTAAGTTTAATGTGGACGGACTTCTTCGTGGTGATTACCAGAGCCGTATGAATGGTTATGCCACTGCAAGACAGAATGGCTGGATGTCTGCCAATGACATAAGGGAACTTGAAAATCTCGACAGGATTCCTGCTGAGTTGGGTGGTGACCTTTACCTTATCAATGGCAACATGACCAAGCTTGAAGATGCGGGTATCTTTGCTACGGGAACAGACACATCAAACGGAGAGGAGAAGACAGATGAAGAACAAGAAGTTCTGGAACTGGAAGAGCCGAAAGACTCTAAACCAGGCAAACGAAGAAGTCGCAGAACGAATCCTTGAGTTGCATGGCACGATTGCCGAGGAGTCATGGTTTGACGATGATGTTACACCACAGCTTTTCAAGGATGAGTTAAATGCCGGAAGTGGAGATATCACCGTTTGGATTAATTCTCCGGGTGGTGACTGTGTGGCTGCGGCTCAGATTTACAATATGCTCACACAGTACAAAGGCAATGTCACAGTAAAGATTGATGGTATCGCAGCATCAGCTGCATCGGTCATTGCGATGGCAGGAAATACAGTTCTTATGTCTCCTGTATCCATGATGATGATCCACAACCCTGCAACCGTAGCATTTGGTGACCATGCAGAAATGCAGAAGGCAATCGATATGCTTGCAGAAGTTAAGGAATCCATCATCAATGCCTACGTGATTAAGACTGGTCTTACAAGAGCCAAGCTTAGTCACTTGATGGACGCAGAAACCTGGATGGATGCAAATAAGGCCATTGAACTTGGCTTTGCTGATGACATTATCACAAGAGCAGAAACAAAACCGAATACAGAAGATTCTGATGAAGAGGACGAAGAAGATGAAAGCACCGAGGAGAAGGAAAAGAAACCAACTGACTCGATGCTTTTTTCACGCAAGGCTGTAAACAACGCTCTTATCAACAAGCTGGAAAAACACTATGTCCAGCCTGAAAAGACAGTAACAAAGCAGGCAGAAATCACTGCACCTGCAAGTAAAGGCACTCCTGCAAAAGAGATTAAGGAGCGTCTTGATTTTATTAAGAAATTCATTTAAGGAGGAATTCTATTATGACTATTAAGGATTTAATCGAAAAAAGAGCAAAAGTGTGGGATACTGCAAAGAACTTTGTTGAGACCCATGAAGACAAGAATGGTGTGCTTTCCGAAGAGGATACAGCAACCTACAACAAGATGGAAAAGGAAATTGAGGATTTGACAGCTGCGATTGATCGTCAAACAAGAGCAGAACGCAGAGAAGCAGAACTTGCAAAGCCTGTTAATTCTCCGATTACCGGTAAGCCTTTTATGGGTGATGCAGATAAGGTAAAGACTGGACGTGCTTCTGATGCATACAAGGATGCGATGCTTTCTGCAATGCGTTCTAATTTCCGTAATGTAAGCAATGTATTACAGGAAGGTGTAGATGCCGATGGTGGTTATCTTGTGCCGGAGGAGTATGACAGAAGACTTATCGATGTGCTTGATGGTGAGAACATCATGCGCAGCCTTGCTACAAAGATTACTACAGCAGGTCAGCACAAAATCAACATTGCAGCTACCAAGCCTGCAGCAGCATGGATTGAGGAAGGTGGAGCATTATCTTTTGGTGATGCAACATTTGACCAGATCTATCTTGATGCCTACAAGCTTCATGTAGCAATCAAGGTTACTGAAGAATTGCTTTATGACAATGCCTTTGGTCTTGAAAACTACATCATCACTCAGTTCGGTAAGGCTTTAGCAAATGCCGAAGAGGATGCATTCCTTAACGGTAACGGTACTGGAAAGCCTACTGGTATCTTCGCAGCAAACGGTGGTGGTCAGATTGCAGCAACACTTACTGCAGCTATCAAGTCTGATGACCTTATCGATTTGGTATACGGTCTTAAGAGACCTTACCGTAAGAACGCATCTTTCATTATGAATGATGCCACACTTGCTTCTATCAGAAAGCTTAAGGACAACAACGGTGCCTACATCTGGCAGCCTTCTTACAAGGAAGGAGAACCTGACAGAGTTCTTGGCTATGCTGTTCACACTTCTGCTTTCGCACCTACAAATGCGATTGCATTCGGTGACTATAGTTACTACAACATTGGTGATCGTGGTTCTCGTTCTTTTGCAGAACTGCGTGAACTTTTCGCTGGTAACGGCATGGTCGGTTATGTAGCCAAGGAAAGAGTCGATGGTAAGCTTATCCTTCCTGAAGCAGTAAAGATCTTAAAGCTTAAGCAAGAAACTGCAAGTTCTAAGGGTTAAGAATAATTAAGTGTGACACCCTATGACGGCTATTTACTATCCTTTTCTATAGGAATAAAAAAAGAAACCTATATATAAATATAGGGAATGCCAGTCATAAGGTGTCACAGATTATTAGGTGGTGATAGAAATGATTGTAAATCTTGATGAGATGAAGGGTTACCTTCGTGTGGATTTTGATGATGACGATGCACTTATCGAGAACTTCATCACAACCGGGCAGAATCTCTGTGCAGACATAGCCAGGTTATCAGTTGATGAACTCGGTGCGATTCCATCATCAAAGATTGCTGTCATGTACGCAGTTGCCTATCTGTATGAACATCGAGAAGATGCAGACCACCATCAGCTTACCATTTCCCTTCGCTCACTGCTTGAAGGTGTAAGAAGGAGTGTGTTCTGATGGATATAGCATTACTGAATGTAAAGATTACTGTTCAGAAGAATGAAACTGTGGTTGATGCCATCGGCAATCATAAGAATACTTGGACTGACTATCATACCTGCTTTGCAACGGTAAGTGGCGAAGGTGGTTCTGAAAAGAGTGTGGCAGGTCTTATTGTAGATGATTCGGATATTTCTTTTACGGTCAGATACTGTAAGGCTCTTGTAGACCTTGATGTTACAAAACACAGAGTTATATTTGAAGGCTCCCTTTATAACATCGTTTCTATTGACCACATGAACTATAAGAAGAAATGCCTGAAACTGAAATGTGAGAAAGTGAGGAGATAGTGTTGGCAAATGTAAAGATTGATAACCTTGCAGATGAAATCATGAACGGTCTCAAGGAGTATGCTGATCTGGCTACAGATGATTTAAAAAAGTCTGTAAGAAAGGCAGGAAATACAGTAAGGAAAGATATCGCTGCATCTGCTCCAAAGGATACGGGAGCCTATGCGAAGAGCTGGTCTGTCAAGAAAACGAAGGAAACTTCAAATTCACTTGAACTGACAGTACACTCCAAGAACCGATATCAGCTTGCCCATCTTCTTGAACACGGTCACGCAAAACGTGGTGGTGGAAGAGTGGCTGCAAGACCACATATCGCACAGGCAGAAGAAAAAGCAATTGAAACTTTAGAATCAGAAATCAGCAGAGCACTTGGAGGTATGTAATGGAAGAACTGTTAAACGTGATAAAGGAGATGGATATTCCTTTTGCATATGACCATTTTGCAGAGGGAGAAAGTCCAGATCCACCGTTTATCTGCTATCTCTTGCCCAGCAGTGATAACTTTGCTGCTGATGGAAGAGTGTATCTAAAGGTAAACGAAGTTCATATAGAACTGTATACCGATTTGAAGGACTTGTCGGTAGAACAGAAAGTTGAATTCGTGCTTGACAGTCACGGCATTTTTTATGACCGTTTGGAAACATGGATTGAGAGTGAAAAGATGTATGAAGTCCTATATTCATTTGAAATGGAGGCATAAAAGCTATGGGTAATAAAGTAAAATACAACCTTAAAAACGTTCATGCAGCAAAGCTGACAAGGACAGAGGATGGTGGCTATTCCTATGAAACGCCAAGAGCAATTCCCGGTGCAGTAAGCATCAGTTTGGATGCAGAAGGTGATACTTCTCCGTTCTATGCGGATGGTATCGTGTATTTCCGTTCTGTATCTAACAACGGTTATAGCGGTGACTTAGAGATTGCTCTTATTCCAGAATGGTTCAGAACAGAAATTCTTAAGGAAGAACTCGACAAGAATGGTGTTCTTGTAGAAAACTCTAAGATTGCGGAGATGGAGAAGTTTGCACTTCTATTTGAATTCGATGGTGATGCGAAGTGTATCCGTCATGTTATGTATAACTGCACGGCATCTCGTCCGTCTATTGAATCTGAAACAAAGGAAGATACCATTGAACCTGGTACTGAGAAGTTGTCTTTGACAGCAGATCCTAGAGAGGATGGTCTTGTAAAATCAAGAACCGGAGATACAACTACGGATGCAACCTACAACGATTGGTACAAGGCAGTCTATGTTCCAGTAGCAAAGACCGATTCTGCCGCATCTGCTTCGACAGGAGGTAAATAATTATGCTGAAGAAAGTAATTAATGTTGGCGGCAAAGAGGTCGAATTTCGTTCCTCGGCCACTGTTCCAAGATTGTATCGTGCAAAGTTCAAGAGAGACATCTTCAAGGACTTAGCAAAACTGGAAAGCTCCTATAAAGGCAGTAAGGAAGAGGGAGAGGAATTCGCTATCGATGATTTGGAAATCTTCGAGAACGTGGCATATATCATGGCATATCATGCGGATAACACCATCCCAGATAACATCGATGATTGGCTTGATCAGTTTGAGATGTTTTCTATTTATGAAGTACTGCCGGAGATCCTTGCTCTTTGGGGAACGAACCTTATCACGGACATTGACTCTAAAAAAAACTTAAACGCAGTAGCAGGGAGATGACAACACCCTTGTTCCTCTTGCGTTGTTTAGAAATCGGCCTTTCCATCCGAGACTTGGATTATCTGACCATTGGTATGGTAATGGATATTTGGACGGAGAAAGGAAACGATTCTGTAAAATATGACAGCATTGCAACGCAGGAGGACTTCGATAAGTTCTGACGGCTCGGACGAATCCGAGCTTTTATTATGCAATTTTTTAAGGAGGTAGACGCCAATGGCAAACAGAATCAAGGGTATCACTGTCGAAATTGGCGGTGATACTACCAAACTGCAGACAGCTCTTAAAGGAGTCAACGGTCAGATTAAAAATACACAGTCTGCATTAAAAGATGTAGAAAAGCTGTTAAAACTTGATCCGACTAATACAACACTTCTTGCGCAGAAGCAGAAACTTCTGACACAGGCAATTGGAGAAACCAAGGAAAAATTGGCAACCCTTAAGACAGCAGCACAGCAGGCAAATGAACAGCTGCAGAAGGGTGAGATTTCACAGGAGCAGTACGATGCTCTTCAACGTGAGATTGCCGAGACGGAAGCTGAACTTAAAAAGCTGGAGTCACAGGCATCCAAGACCAATCAGACACTTACAAAAATCGGAGAAGCAGGATCAAAGGTGGAATCCTTTGGTAATGGTGTTACAAATGCAGGAAAGAAAGTATCTGTAGCATCTGCTGCGGTAACAGGTCTGGGTGTTGCTTCTGTAAAGACAGCAGCAGACTTTGAAAGTTCCATGAGCCAGGTTCAGGCTACGATGGGAATTACAAAAGATTCCATGTCAAAGCTTGACGGACAGTCCGTCAATACAATGGATGCACTGTCTGATCTTGCAAAAGAGATGGGGGCTAAAACTGCGTTTTCAGCAAGTGAATGTGCTGAGGCTCTAAATTACCTTGCTCTTGCCGGGTACGATACACAGGAGATGGCTGATACGCTTCCGACTGTACTTAATCTTGCGGCAGCTGGAGGACTTGATCTTGCATCAGCATCGGATATGGTCACTGATGCGATGTCTGCCCTTGGAATGGAAACGTCTGATGCAAATAAAATGGTTGACCAAATGGCGAAGACTGCATCAAGCACAAATACATCTGTAGGACAGCTTGGAGAAGGTATCTTGACCATTGGTGCAACAGCAAAGACAGTCAAAGGTGGAACTGCAGAATTAAATACAGCACTTGGTATCTTGGCGAATAATGGTATCAAGGGAGCAGAGGGCGGTACGCACCTTCGTAACGTCATCTTGTCATTGCAGAATCCAACAGATGGTGCAGCCAAAACAATGGAAAAATTGGGTGTTCAAACCTATGACTCCGAAGGCAATATGCGTTCATTAAATGATATTTTGGGTGACCTGAATAAATCAATGGACGGCATGACTTCTGCAGAAAAGGCGAACATCATAGCAACTATTTTTAACAAAACAGATCTTGCATCGGTTAATGCACTGCTCGCCAATACTGGAGATACCTGGACGGATCTTCAGATTGCCATTGAAAACAGTGGCGGAGCAGCACAGCAGATGGCAGACACTCAGCTTGATAACTTGTCTGGTCAGCTTACGATCTTAAAGTCTGCAGTAGAAGGTTTTGCAATTTCCATTGGTGATGCACTTATGCCAATGATTAAAAACATCGTAGCAAAGATTCAGTCCTTCGTGGATTGGCTGAATAATCTTGATGAGGGTACAAGACAGGTCATTGTTAAGATTGGACTTTTCATTGCAGCCTTAGGACCGTTCCTTATGATCCTTGGTACGGTGATATCCAAAGGCGGTGTGGCCATGCAGACATTCAGCAAGCTGGGACTTAAGATTACCAGTCTTGTTTCCAATGCCGGTGGCTTATCCGGGGTGATGGGAAAGGTTGGTGCTGCGATTGGTGGTATCTCTGCCCCTGTGGTTGCAGTTGTGGCTATTCTAGCAGTACTCGCTGCAGCTTTTGTGCATCTGTGGAGAACGAATGAGGATTTCAGAAACAGCATTATAGCAATCTGGGAGAGAATCAAATCTGTATTCAGCGGCTTTGCGCAGGGCATTACAGACAGGCTGAATGCTCTAGGCTTTGACTTCCAGAATTTCAAGGACGTTGTATCTGCTATTTGGAACGGACTTTGTAACTTCCTTGCTCCGGTTTTTGAAGGAGTATTCACACAGATTGCTAATATCCTTGAAGCGGTGCTTGGTGTTATCACAGGAATTCTTGATGTGTTCATCGGAATATTCACAGGCAATTGGTCACGGGTATGGGAAGGTGTCAAAGGAATCTTTGGTTCGGTATGGGATTTTATCAAGAATACCTTTACCAACTACATGAATGTGATTCAGAATGTGGCCAATGTGGTGCTTGGATGGTTTGGTACTTCATGGAATGAAGTGTGGACTGGAATTAAAGATTTCTTCGTAAATCTGTGGACAGGCATCACAACCTTCTTTACGAATCTGTGGGAGGGGATTAAGAATACAGTACAGACTGCGATTATGTTCATAGCAGCACTCTTTGAGGCGGCATTCGATATCATCACACTGCCGTTCCGATTTATTTGGGAGAACTGTAAGGAAGTTGTTATTGCAGTTTGGGATGCAATTAAATCCAAAGTCACAACAGTCATCAATGCAGTTTCTACAGTTATCAGTACAGTAATGAATGCCATCAAGACTGTATTTACCACTGTGTGGAATGGAATAAAAACCGTGGTAACAACAGTGGTCAATGCCATTAAAACAGTTGTCACAACAGTATTCAACGCCATCAAGAATACAGCGACTACGGTATGGAACGCAATCAAGACGGCGGTAACTACTCCAATCAATGCGATAAAGACAACAGTATCGACCGTGTTTAATTCCGTAAAAAGTACCATCACAAGTATTTTTAATGGAATTAAATCCACTGCTACATCCGTGTGGAATGGAATAAAATCTGCAATCACTACACCGATTGAGGCGGCTAAGAATAAGGTTAAGGGAGTTGTTGATGCCATTAAGGGTTTCTTCTCCGGCATGAAGCTCTCTCTTCCTCATATCAAACTGCCGCATTTCAGTGTGACAGGTAAACTCTCGATTGCTCCGCCATCAGTACCTCACTTATCCATTTCCTGGTATAAGGAAGGCGGTATCATGACCAAGCCGACAGCATTTGGTATGAACGGTTCTTCTCTTATGATGGGAGGAGAAGCAGGAGCAGAGGCAATCCTGCCGCTTTCAGGCTTTTACAAGCAGCTTGAAGCAATGATTGACAGCAGACTGAATATGACTTCTATGGAGAAGTACTTGGCCATCATTGCAGATAACAGTTCGAAGGGAATCTACCTTGACGATGGAACTCTTGTAGGACATTTACTTCCTGCAATCGATGACGGACTTGGTAAAAATACAAAACTGACAAGGAGGCTTTCATTATGATACCGGATATTTATATTAACGATATGTCCATGCTGAAAATGGGATGGATCAGAGAAAATATTGAATTTCCAGTTCCGGAATCTCAGACAGAGACAGTTGTTGTTCCGGGAAGAAATGCTCCTATCAGATTCAGTGAGGCTCTTGGCATGATTTCGTTCAAGCCGAGAGCCTTTACCATTACTTTGTCTATGCTTGGAACAAGAAGTCAGTTTGATGCCAAGGTGTTGACAGCATCAAATCAGTATGCCGGAAGACTGTGCAAGGTAAGGAAAAGTGAAGAGCCAAATCTTTACGCTGTTGGGACACTGCAGCTTACTCCATCCTATGATCCGCTTTCCGGAAAGGGACAGCTTGTGCTGGAATGCACCGATGGTGACAGTTATCGTTACCATGTGGATATGACAGAAATTGTTCAGACTGGAAGTGGAACAGTCATTTTGAAAAATGATTATATGCCAGTAGTTCCAACTGTCATTACTACAGCAGAAACCACGCTGTCATGGAAGGTGGGAACGGACTCGTTCAATAAAACATTAAGTGCAGGAGAATGGGAAATCCCACAACTCCAGCTTTCCTATGGCAATAATTCTGTGAAGGTGACAAGCACCGGGAATACGACTTTCCGATATAGGGAGGGATGCCTATGAGACAGTTTCGAGTATATGTGGATGGAAATATATTCTATCATCCAAATCTCTCCAAGCTTGCTATCACGGAGGCGAAGGTCAGTGAAGATGCAGAGAATATTGATAGTCTGACTTTATCTGCTCCATTTAATCATCCTTACATTGATGCCATCAAGCCGATGGCATCTGTGATTGTCTGTAAAAAGGGAGAGGAAACGGTATTTGAAGGAAGGGCACTGGATGACGGCAGTGATTTTTATAACACACATACCTGGACATGCGAGTCAGCACTTGCCTATCTGAAAGATACCATGCAGCCACCGTTTTCATATAAGGGGACACTTAAAGGTCTGTTTGAACAGTTTGTTTCTATTCACAACAAGGCAGTGGAACAGCAAAAACAGTTCAAGGTTGGCAATATTACAGTTACGGATGACAATGACTACGTGGCATACAGTAGTTCCGATTATTCGATAACGATGGATGCCATTAAGAATAAACTCATCAATACCCACGGTGGATATCTCATGGTTCGATATGAGAACGATG
This sequence comes from Catenibacterium sp. GCM10023432, assembly GCF_042651925.1. Lineage (NCBI taxonomy): Bacteria > Bacillati > Bacillota > Erysipelotrichia > Erysipelotrichales > Coprobacillaceae > Catenibacterium > Catenibacterium sp. GCM10023432. Next base: position 64,549 of record NZ_JBHSEB010000075.1, read on the forward strand.
GAAAGTATCTCGATTATCTTGCTGACTTTAAAACGAAGTCCGTCCAGAAGGTTGAGTATGGAAAAAACATCACAGATGTAAAAATCACAAGAGACCATACGGAAAGAGTGACCGTGCTGATTCCACTTGGCGCAAAGAAGAAAATAACAGATGCAGAAGGCAACGAAACAGAATCTGAGGAACGAGTGGATATCACATCTGTAAATGGTGGAAAGAATTATATTTCAGACGATGCTGCAGTTAAGGAAATAGGCTGGATATGGAAATCAGAAGTGTGGGATGATGTGACACTTCCCAGTAATCTTCTAAGAAAAGCAAAATCAAGGCTGTCCGACCTTGTGAATGGAGTTACCAGTATTCAGCTTACAATCGTGGATGAATCCGATACGGGTGCAGATATTGGAGACATCCGTGCAAGAATGTATGTGGAGTGCATCTCCAAACCTCATGGTATCAATGGCACGTATCTTTGTGTCAGTAGGACAAGAGATTACTTAAATCCTGCAGGAAATACCATCACAATAGGTGCAAGCGGAGTAAGTCTTTCTGCATCCACCGTAAAGCAGGATAAGAACATATCTGCACTTGAAAATGACCTTTATGGTCAGACAAGGAAGATAGATGTGATTTTGGGAGAGGTGGATAACATCAATGCTCAGAAGATGTATCGAACCGAACTTATTGTGGAGGGGGTAAATATCTTCAAGACCAAAGGTGAAAAAAGCACCATGCTCTGTAAGGTCTATTCTTGGGACAAGGATATTACAGAAAGCATTGATGCTGAGTGCTTTATCTGGCACAGAAAGTCCTCTGATGAAGAGGCGGATACCGAGTGGGATAAGAATCACATAGGTATGAAACAAATAACGATTACGACTGAGGACGTGTTAGACAATGCGTCCTTTTATTGTGAAATAAAACTTTAGGAGGAATTTCAATGGCTACAATTTTAACATCCAGTCAGCAGACATTCGTGGATATCACAGACCAAAGAAAGCTGTCAGCATATATCACATCTAATCTTCCAAAGACTCAGAGTGAAGATCCGAATGTTCTGCCACATACTTATGCACCAAACTGGGCAAGCACAAATCTTGTATTAACTCCTGTTCTTTTCTTGGATCAGACCAATGTATCTCCAACAGCAAGTGGAGTGACGATTTCATGGAAGAGAAAAGATGGGGTGGCATCTGAGACGGTACTGACAAATGGTGAAACTGTTAAAAATGGAGTTTTGACAGTAAATCAGAATAAGCTGTCAGCATCTTCATCTGGGATGATTACCTATATTTGCTATATCAGTTACTACGATTCTGAAACAAAGAACACGATTAACATCACAGCTGATATTACCTATACCCTGGTAAAGAATGCAGAAAATGCAAAGTTGTGTACAGTAAGCAGTGATACCTATGTATTTAAGTATGACACTTCACAGGCTTTAGTTGGTGCATCGCAGGCAACTCTTACGGTACAGGTGCAGGGTGTAACCGTCAGCAAATGGCAGTATAAGAACAGCAGTGGAGTGTGGGCAGATTATCCGACTACTTCCGACAATACTTCCATCACTGGCGGAACTTTGGTGGTAAAGCCTACACACAGTGTTTTTGTAAATAATGTGGCACAGATCAGAGTCACTACTTCAGAGAATGACGTATATGACACGCTTACCATCAGCAAGATTTATGATGGGGCAAAAGGTGATAAAGGTAATCCTGGTTCAGCCGGAACAGGAGGTCTTTCGGTTGTCCTTGGAAATGAGGCACAGACGATTGCTTGTACTTCACAAGGAAAAACATCTGCTGCAAGCACGATTAGTATTCCGTTTACCGGATATGTTGGTATTACGCAGACTGCTTGTACCTGTGCGGTGGGAACACTGCCTACAGGAATTACAGTCAAGACCAATACTGCTTCAACAGCCAGTGCAACAGGTAAACTGGAACTTGCCGTAGCTGCATCTTCAGACCTTGGAAGTGAATCGACATTGAATGGAAATATTACACTGACATTTACCATTTCAGGAAAGACAGTCACAAAGATATTTACTTGGACAAAGTCGAAAGCAGGAAGTAATGGTGCTAACGCTATTGTCTTTTCCGTCTATGCTCCAAACGGAACAATTGTGCAAAATCAGTCCGGCAGTATTCAGCTTGCCACTTCTGCCTACAGTGGAACAACGGCGATCACAGCTGCCACCTATCAGTGGGCAAAATATGCTGATGGTAAATGGACAAATATCAGCGGAGCAACAACAAGTACGTTGACTGTCAGTGGATCGGATATCATCAATATTCAGTCTTATCGATGCACCATGACCTATGGTGGAAAAACCTATGTAGATGTGATCACTGTAGAAGATAAGTCAGATCCGTATGTGTCGGAGATGCTTTCTATCGGTGGTTATACCGTCAAAAATAACCTTGGCGGTGTGGTTCCGTATATTATTGTTCGTACCAATCAGAAGGAAGTAGATGCACTGCTTGGAAACATCAGCGAAACAGCACCATCCAGTCCCGCAAGCGGAGCTTTCTGGTACAAGGTCGATCACAATGCAAAGACGGTAACTTTGATGAAATACAACGGATCTGCCTGGGCAAATGCAACGGAAAAGCAGAGTCTTACCTACACCTGGTATGCACAGGATAAAGACGGCAAAGAAAAGACCTTTGACAAGACTGGTAAGGTCATCTATTTATCCGCAGCTGATATCGACAGCATCATGACCTTGCAGTGTGATGTTTCAAAATGATGGGAGGTGTGAAAAGTGGCACTTTTGACTTCCTGCCAGCACACCTTTCAGAGTGTTGCGGCGTATGAAGATGCGTTGGATGATGTGGAAACACTGAAGGTTCAGGTGCATGAGTGTTACTCTGAAATCACCAAAACATCTAATGAGATATTGAGTTCGGTAAAGGATACCTATATAGAAAAATCAGATATAGAGAAAATTCAACAGGATTTTCAAACCAGCATTACACAAAACAGCAGTGAGATTCGTATGGATTTCACTGCTATTACTGATGAGATTAAAAATAATGTGGCAACGAACCAGGAACTTTTGGAGGAGTATATCCGATTCAAAGGAGCATTGATTGAACTTGGTAAAGTCGGAAATGCATTCACTGCTGAACTCTCCAATGAAGAACTGGCATTCAAAGAAAACGGTCAAAAGATTGCATACATCTCGAATCAGAGCTTGGTTATTACAAATGCAGAAATTCGAAACAAACTGTCCTTGGGAAATGATGCCAGAGGATGGTTTGATTTTATTCCAAGAACTAACGGTAACCTTTCAATCAAGTGGAGGGGTCCTGTATCGTAAAAGGAGGATGATTTTTAATGGCATCAAGCGGAAGTATTACAACAAATGAATATCAAGGGCGTTCAGTTACACTTTCTTGGTCTTTATCCAGTCAAAGTGTAGAGAAAAATACATCGACTATATCATGGGCATTAAAAGGTTCCGGTTCTGGTGGAGGATGGGTAAAGTCAGGTGGCTTTAAGGCAGTCATCAATGGCAAAACGGTATACTCAACTTCAACTGACAGCCGTATCCAATTGTACAATGGAACGACTGTTGCATCTGGAACGATAACTATTGCACATAATGCAGATGGTACAAAATCATTCAGTCTGAGCTGTCAGGCGGGTGTTTATACTTATGCAGTAAATGTAACGGCTAGTGGTACGCATACGTTAAATACTATTCCAAGAGCCTCGTCAGTAAAAGCATCAAATGTTAACATGGGAAGTGCTGCAACCATTACGTTAAGCAGGGCATCTTCTTCCTTTACGCATACCTTAACTTATAAATTTGGAAATGCATCGGGAACGATAGTCTCAAAGACTTCATCGACTTCTGTGTCATGGACTCCGCCTGTTTCACTGGCAAGTCAGATTCCATCAGCTGTTTCAGGTACTTGCACGATTACATGCGATACCTATAGTGGTTCTACAAAGGTTGGTTCTAAAACTTGTACTCATACACTTACAGTTCCATCTTCGGTAAAACCCACTATCGGTAATCTGTCAGTGACCAGAATAAATGGAGATGTGCCTTCATCATGGGGGATATATGTTCAGACAAAATCTAAAGCAGCCATCCAAATAACAGGTGCTGCTGGAAGTTATGGATCAAGTGTTAAATCTTACAGTATTAGTGGAGGTGGATATTCAGGAACAGCAGACACGCTTACAACAGGATTCTTGAATACTTCTGGAACGATTACATTTACTGCCACAGTTACAGACTCCAGAGGGCGAATATCAGATGCCAAAACAACATCCATATCTGTTGTGGCTTATTCTCCACCATATATAAATTCCGTTGTTTCTCAAAGGGCATTGAGTAATGGAACGCTAAATGATGATGGAACATATATCCGTGGAGTTGTATCTTTTGGCTATTCGTCATGTGGCGAAAAAAATACACTGAGCTGTTCTCAGTTCTACAAGAAAAACTCTGATGCAAATTGGACGAGCGGTGGAGTATCTTTTCATTCAGATACACCTTTCACATTTGGAAACGGCAAGATATCTACAGAAAGTACCTATGATGTCAAATATTCATTGACGGATGCCTTCTGTACAATTTCGGCTCAGGATATTGTTTCTACTGCAGCGGTGGTGATGGATTTCAAAAGTGGCGGTAAAGGTGTGGCAATTGGAAAAGTATCTGAAACAGACAGTTGCTTTGAAATAGCCTCCTCTTGGAGTATTAAGAAAAAAGGTTCTGTAGAATCTGATTTTGTCATCTCTCAAGGCACCAGTGGTATTTGGACTTATCGTAAATGGAAAAGTGGAATTGCAGAATGCTGGTGCAGAAAGACCATAACCACCAATGTTACAAACGTCTGGGGCGGTTTATATACCTCCGGAAGATTGGATGCATTAGATATTTCTTTTCCTTTTGCGTTCAAATCTGCCCCAGTTGTTACTGCAAATCTGACTGCGAATTGGGCCGGTGCGATTCTGATGGTGCCAGGTGATTGTAAAGATGCATCTACAACATCAACCGGGACCTTTGAAATAGCAAGAGGCTCTGCGATAGCCGGAAAAAGCTATATTGTAAATTTCCATGTTATTGGAATGACTTAATATTGGAATCAAGCATCTCTTCGGAGGTGCTTTTTTCATATCAATTTTTAAAGAAAGAGAGGAATTTACTATGAAGGAATTTTGGAACACAATTCAACTTATTTTTGCCGGTGTTGGTGGTTGGCTTGGTTACTTCTTAGGAGGCTGTGATGGCTTGCTTTATGCACTCATCGCTTTTGTGGTCATTGACTACATCACTGGTGTCATGTGTGCCATCAGCAATCATACGCTTTCCAGTGAAGTGGGTTTCAAAGGCATCTGTAGAAAAGTGCTGATTTTCTTGCTGGTGGGCATTGCAAACATTCTCGATATTCATGTTATCGGTTCTGGCAGTGCACTTAGAACAGCAGTCATCTTTTTCTACATTTCCAATGAAGGCGTCAGCTTACTTGAAAATGCCGCACATCTGGGACTTCCAATCCCTGAAAAAATCAAAGTTGTATTAGAACAGCTTCACGATCGAAGCACAAAGGAGGAAAACTAACATGGCTTACACAAATTCAAAACTAGTATCTTACACAAAACTCAGTCCAAATCATTCAGGACATAGAACACATTCCATCGACAGAATTACACCCCACTGCGTAGTGGGTCAGTGTTCTGTGGAAACTTTAGGAAATATCTTTGCGCCGACTTCCAGACAAGCAAGTTGCAATTATGGCATTGGCTCCGATGGAAGAGTCGGAATGTATGTGGAAGAAAAGAATCGTTCTTGGTGTTCTTCATCTAATGCGAACGATCAGAGAGCAGTGACTATTGAATGTGCATCCGATACTAAACATCCATATACTATGAACAGCACTGTGTACGCAACTCTTATTAAGCTTTGCGTAGATATCTGTAAACGTAACGGAAAGAAGAAACTTATCTGGCTTGGGGATAAAAATAAGACTCTGAATTACTCACCAAAATCTGATGAGATGGTACTTACAGTTCACAGATGGTTTGCCAATAAATCCTGTCCGGGAGATTGGCTTTACTCAAGACTTGGTGATCTTGCATCAAAGGTCACTGCACAGCTTGGTGGTTCTTCTTCTGGCGGAACAACTGCAAGTGGACTATATAGAGTCAGAAAATCCTGGAATGATGCAAAATCACAGAAAGGTGCATTCAAGTCCCTTGATAATGCAAAGAGATGTGCTGCATCAAATCCAGGATACTTTGTCTTTGATGAAAACGGAAGAATCGTAGGTTCTACTACCTCAAGTACCAAAACGGTAGATGAGCTTGCACGAGAAGTTATTCGTGGAAATTGGGGTGACGGAGCTGAAAGAAAAAATCGTCTCACTGCCGCAGGATATGATTACAATGCTGTGCAAAAAAGAGTCAATGAACTTCTAAAATAATATAGGTAACATAGACATGAGTCTGTCTGCATTCTTCGGAGTGTGGACAGGCTCTATTTTTTTTGCAAAATGCGTCCTTTTGATGCCATTCCCAAGGCTACTAGTTAGGAAGAGAAAAACAAGGAAAAAGGAAAAATAAAATAGTTTTCAAAAACGTCCTTTAGAACATCTTCCCAAGGCTAACAGTTAGAGAGAAACAAATCTCTCGGAAACGGAGGTGCAGCGATGAAACATAATCTTCACATTAGTGTTTCAGACAAGCCACAACGAAACGGCATGGTCTCTTGTAAAAGCATCAGCATGAGAGAACGATTCCTGCGTATGCTCTTTGGCAGAAAGCAGAAGATCATGATTCTTGTTCCTGGTGATGCAATCGAGGAACTTGCCATCACAAAAATTACGGAAGGAGGTAGACCATGAACAAAGTAACAGAATTACTTGACGCTGTTGGTGGTGTCATCACTTGTGTTCGTAACCTGGCAGATAGTCTTCAGGTGGTAGCAGATGTTCTTGCGGATATGAAATCTGTAGAAGTAACTGAATCACAGCCTGTAGAACAGATTCCTGAAAAGACTTCAAAGCCTAAGAAGGAAAAAGCCAAGGTTTACAAACTTGAAGATGTTAGAGGAGTTCTTGCAGAGAAGAGCCAGAACGGACTCACATCAGAAGTTAAGGGTCTGATTGCAAAGTTCGGAGGCAGCAAGTTATCCGACATCGACCCTAGCAACTATGAAGCAATCATCAAAGAGGCGGAGGTGCTTGGAAATGAGTAAACACGCATTCCTCTCACCTTCAAGTTCTCACAGATGGCTCAACTGTACACCAAGTGCAAGTCTTGAGTCAGAGTTTGAAAACAAGACAAGCCAGGCAGCAGAAGAAGGAACAGCTGCTCACGCATGGTGCGAACACAAGCTTAAGAAGGCGCTCCGCATGAGAAGTAAAAGACCTGTATCATCCTATGACAGTGATGAAATGCAGGAACACACAGATGCATATGTGGACTTCGTCTTGGAACAGCTTGATATTGCAAAACAGAATTGCAAGGATCCATTGGTGCTGATAGAACAACACGTAGACTTTTCTGAATATGTTCCAGATGGTTATGGTACAGCAGACTGCGTGATTGTTTCAGACGATAAGCTTCACATCATTGATTTCAAGTACGGCATGGGAGTTCTGGTAGATGCAACAGACAATCCACAGATGAAATGCTATGCACTCGGTGCCCTTGCCATCTATGACAGCTTATATGACATCAAGGAAGTATCGATGTCCATCTTCCAGCCTCGCAGAGAGAATGTGAGTACCTGGACAATCCCAGTTGATGAACTGAAGACCTGGGCAGAAGAAGTATTAAAGCCAAAGGCTGAAATGGCTATGAATGGCGAGGGCGAATATTGTCCTGGTGAATGGTGTACCTTCTGCAGGGCAGCAGTCAGATGTAGAGCAAGAGCAGAAGAAAAACTGAAACTAGCACAGGAAGAGTTCAAACTTCCTCCACTTCTTACAGACAGTGAAATCGAAGAGGTATTAACGATTATTCCTGATCTTACAAAGTGGGCAAATGAGATTATGGCTTATGCTACCGAATCGGCAGTAAACCACGGCAAGCAGTGGAACGGATTCAAGGTTGTGGAAGGACGCTCCGTCCGTAAGTACAAGGACGAGATTGAAGTTGCCAAAGCAGCCAAGGAGGCAGGCTATAAGGATATTTACCGAAAGTCGCTCATCACTCTTACAGAGATGCAGAAACTGATGGGTAAGGCAACATTTGAAAAGGTACTGGGTGACCTTATCTACAAACCACCCGGAAAGCCGACTCTTGTACCTAATTCGGATAAGAGAAAGGCAATGAATATATCAGACGCTAAAAACGAATTTAAAATGGAGGATTAACGATTATGGCAAATGTAAGTAAAACAAAGGTTATCACAGGCAAGAACACAAGACTTTCTTATTTCCACGGATGGGACCCGGTATCAATCAATGGCGGTCCTGAAAGATACAGTGTATCAGTTCTTATTCCAAAGGATGATAAGGAAACAGTAAAGGCAATCAATAATGCGGTTGATGCAGCTATTGAGGAAGGCATCGCAAAGTTCGGTGGCAAAAAGCCTAACAAGGCAGCTATCAAGCTTCCTCTTCGTGACGGTGACACAGAGCGTGAGGACGAGGCTTATGCCGGACATTGGTTCATCAATGCCAACAGCAAGACAGCACCACAGATTGTTGATAAGGCCGTAAAGCCTATCCTTGACCGTGATGAAGTGTACAGTGGTTGCTATGCAAGAGTTTCTCTTAACTTCTATGCATTCAATTCCAATGGTAATAAGGGGATTGCCTGTGGTCTTGGTAATATTCAGAAAATCAGAGATGGAGAGTCGCTTGGTGGTCGTAGCTCTGCAACTGATGATTTCAGCATTGAGGAAGATGACGATTTCTTATCTTAATCTGATTAGACCTATTAACTTCCTGCAGGCGGTGTGAAACACCATCGTCTGCGACTATTAAGAATATACGAGGTAAACGATATGAACGAATTATATGAATTAGCAAAGCAGGTTGACGTACTTATCATTTTCTACTTATTAATGGGTGCTGGTATCTACGGCATTGTAAGTACTATCATGAATGGTATATGGCTTATCAAGGATTCCATTAAGAAGCGTAAGAAAAAGAAGAAATCTGCTGAAGAGAAAACTGAAGAATAAAAGTTTGCAGGCGGTGGAGGACAATCCTCTGCCGTCTGTTTTACATTGGAAGGAAGTGAGAATGTGAAATCAATCAGTATAGATATTGAAACTTTTTCAAGTGTGAGTCTGCAAAAATCTGGAGTCTATCGCTATGCAGAAAGCGAGGACTTTGAGATTCTGCTTTTCGGATACTCTGTTGATGGTAGTGAGGTCAAGGTTGTTGACCTGGCAATGGGAGAAACGATACCACAGGATATCATCGATGCACTTACAGATGATTCAGTTATCAAATGGGCTTTCAATGCTCAGTTTGAAAGAATCTGTCTATCCAGGTATTTAAGGGATTTAGGTGTATCTCTAGGGGGATATTGTCTTGATCCTGTGTCATGGCATTGCACTCTTGTTTGGGCGGCAACTCTTGGACTTCCATTATCCCTTGAAGGAGTAGGTGCCGTTCTTGGACTTGAAAAACAGAAACTTTCAGAAGGTAAAAATCTCATCAAATACTTCTGTGTTCCCTGTTCCCCAACCAAGGTAAACGGTGGCAGAACAAGAAATATGCCATATCACGATCTGGAGAAGTGGACGCAGTTTAAGGCATACAACCTTCGAGATGTTGAAACAGAAATGGGTATCCAGCAGAAACTATCCCGTTTTCCGGTAAGCGAAAGCATCTGGGACGAGTATCATTTAGACCAGGAAATCAATGACCGAGGAATCGGTGTTGATATGGCTTTTGTTAAGAATGCGATAGAATTTGATGAAAAGAGCAAGACGGCACTCACAAAACAGATGCAGGAACTTACGGGTCTTGAAAATCCGAATTCTGTACAGCAGATGAAGAACTGGCTTTCAGAGAATGGACTTGAAACAGATAGCCTTGGCAAGAAGGCGGTGGCAGAGATGATGAAAGATGCTCCTAAACATCTTGTTGATGTCTTATCTCTTCGTCAGCAGCTTGCAAAAAGCAGTGTTAAGAAATATACGGCTATGGAAAATGCCGTGTGCGAAGATAACAGAGTAAGAGGAATGTTTCAGTTTTACGGTGCCAACAGAACGGGTAGGTTTGCCGGAAGACTGGTGCAGCTACAAAACCTCCCTCAGAACCATATGACAGACCTTGCCGAAGCTAGAGGGTTAGTTCGTACAGGCAACTTTGATGCACTTGAACTTTTATATGATGATATCCCGGATACCTTGTCACAGCTTATCCGTACAGCCTTTGTGCCACAGGGAGATAACAAATTCATCGTTGCTGACTTTTCTGCCATTGAAGCGAGAGTCCTTGCGTGGCTTGCTGGCGAGAAATGGCGAATCAAGGTATTTGAAGAAGGCAGGGATATCTATTGCAGCAGTGCATCACAGATGTTTGGCGTTCCTGTTGAAAAGCATGGTGTTAACGGTCATTTAAGACAGAAGGGCAAGATTGCTGAATTAGCACTTGGCTATGGCGGATCTGTTGGAGCATTAAAAGCTATGGGTGCTATTGAAATGGGTCTTGCCGAAGAGGAACTCCAGCCACTTGTCTATGCGTGGAGAAATTCAAATCCTGCCATCACAATGCTGTGGTGGGATATTGATAGCTGCGTGAAGGAAACAGTGAAGAAAAGAATCACAACAGAAACTCACGGCATACGATTTATGTATGAGAGTGGATTTCTTTTTATCGTTCTTCCTTCCGGCAGAAGACTTGCATATGTAAAACCCAAGATGGGTGTGAATCAGTTCGGTGGTGAGTCTGTTACCTATGAGGGTGTTGGTGGTACAAAGAAATGGGAAAGGCTTGAAAGCTATGGTCCCAAGTTCTGTGAAAACATCACACAGGCAATTGCCAGGGATATTCTCATGTATGCAATGCAGACTTTAAGAAACTGTAATATCGTTGCTCATGTGCATGATGAAGTCATCATCGAGTGCAGAAAGGATATGTCCCTTGATGCTGTGTGTGAGCAGATGGGAAGAACTCCACACTGGGCGGAGGGTCTGCTTCTTCGTGCTGACGGCTATGAATGCCAGTTTTATAAAAAAGATTAATGAAAACGTCCTTTTCAGCCTCCTGCCAAGGCTACATGGTAGGAGGTGCTTTTTTATGCAGATTACAAAATTAGAAGACGGTGCAGCAGCACCAAAGCCTGACACAAAGGTGTTTACACAGGAAGAATTGCAGAAGGAATTTGACTTCATTCTCGCTGAAAGGATAGTTCGTAAGATGGCAGAAAAGGGTCTTATTTCTGATGATGAATTACACAAAATATCGGAGAAAAATCGACTTATTTTCTCTCCGTACCTATGCGAGATTTATCAGTAATTGACTTGATATATATGCGTTTCTACGGGAATATGTCATACGATAAAGCGAGGTGATATAAGTGAAGAATGTAACGAAAATCAATCAGGTTGATTTCTCCATTTTTAAGAAGACAAGGGTGGCTGCATACTGCAGAGTTTCAACTGATAGTGATGAACAGGAACTCAGCCTTGATACACAGAAAAATCATTATGAGAGTTACATCAAAGCAAACAGTGAATGGGAATACGCAGGTATTTATTATGATGACGGTGTCAGTGGTACTAAGACTGCAAAGAGAGATGGGCTGTTAAGACTTATGGAAGACTGTGAAAAAGGTCTTATCGATCTTGTTATCACAAAATCCATCAGCAGATTCAGCAGAAACACTACCGATTGCCTGGCACTTGTAAGAAAGCTTCTGAATTATGAAGTCTATGTTATTTTTGAAAAGGAAAATATAAACACAGGCTCTATGGAAAGCGAGTTAATGCTTGCTATATTGGCCAGCATGGCAGAAAGCGAGTCACGTTCCATTTCAGAGAATGAAAAGTGGAGCATCAAGAAAAAGTTCCAGAACGGTACTTATGTGATTTCCTACCCGCCTTATGGCTATGCCAATGTTGATGGTGAGATGGTGATTATTCCTGAACAGGCAGAAGTTGTAAAAGAGATTTTTGCAGGATGCCTTGTCGGAAAGAGTACCAACATCATTGCAAAGGAACTGAATGAAAAAGGTGTTCCTACCAAGAAAGGGGCTAAGTGGACAGGTGGTACGATTAACGGCATTCTTACAAATGAGAAGTACATAGGAGATGCCCTTTTTCAGAAGACCATCACAGATGCGTCCTTCAAGAGAAAAAGAAACTATGGCGAAGAAGAACAGTATTATTGTGAAAACCATCACGAACCTATCATTGACAAGGATACCTTTGAAAAGGCGAAAGAATCCATAAGACAGAGAGGACTTGAAAAAGGCAACTGCAGTGAGGATACATCAAAGTATCAGAACAGATATGCCATGTCAGGCAAAATTAAGTGTGGCGAGTGCGGGAGATCATTTAAGAGAAGATACCACTACACTTCACACGGCAAAAGCTACAATGCCTGGTGCTGTGGCGGTCACTTGGAAGATTCGAAATCCTGTTCAATGAAATTTATTCGTGATGATGATTTAAAGAGAGCCTTCCTTACCATGATGAACAAGCTGGTATTTGGAAACGACATGGTCTTGAAACCGCTCCTTATTTCCATTACAACAAATTATTCTAAAAAGAACGCAAACAGTGTGGAAGATATCGAAAAGGAAATGAAGAGCAATGAAGAACAGAGAAAGCAGTTGAGTACGCTGATGACCAATGGGTATCTCGAAAGACCTGTATTTGCCGAGGCTCATAATAAACTGACTATGGAATATGATCATCTGGTAGCCAAAAGAGATTTATTATTCAGAATGGATGATGCCGGATATACCATGGAGCAGGCTTTAAAAGAATTAGTCGATTTCCTTAACGATGCAAAACCTTTTACTGAATGGGAAGAATCCCTATTTGAAAGATTTATAGAAAAGGTAAAAGTGCTGTCAAGGGATAAAGTTGAATTTGAATTTAAGTGCGGCTTAAAGCTAAAAGAAAGGATTGATTGAAATGGCACACATACCAGTAGGGTACAAAATAGTTGACGGTTGTGCTGTAGTTGATGAAACGGCTGCAGAACAAATAAGGGCAACCTACAGATACTATTTTGAAGGCAAGTCACTTATTAATGCAGCTAAAGAAGCAGGTTTTAGGATGAACCATGCCTCAGTAAAGAGAATGCTTTCTAACAAGAAGTATCTGGGAACAGACTATTACCCACAGATAATTGACGAAGAAACACAGACAAGATTTCTGGAGGAACTGACACGAAGGGCAGGAAACCTTGGAAGGCTCAACAGAAGATGCAAGGAACACAATAAGACAGTTCCTACAGCATTTCATTTCAAGCCAGCCGATTTAACATTTCCTGATCCATTTGAGCAGGCAGAATATATTTATAGTTTGATAGAAAGCGAGGAATAACGCATGGCAGGAGCAAAGAACATAACAGTTATTCCGGCAAAAAAACGTGTAGGTAATACAGTAACCGCAGAAGATAAGCCAAAGCTAAAAGTCGCAGCATACTGTAGAGTAAGTACTGACAGCGAAGAACAGGCTACAAGCTACGATGCACAGGTTGAGCATTACACAGAATTCATTAGAAAGAATCCTGAATGGGAATTTGCCGGGATCTATGCTGATGACGGTATCAGCGGAACAAACACCAAAAAGCGAGAAGAGTTCAATCGAATGATTGAAGATACGATGGCAGGCAAGATTGATATGATTATTACAAAGTCAATCAGCCGATTTGCAAGAAATACTCTGGACTGCCTTAAGTACATCAGACAGCTGAAGGAAAAGAACGTGCCAGTATTCTTCGAAAAGGAAAACATCAATACGATGGATTCCAAGGGCGAGGTGCTGCTTACCATTATGGCCTCCCTTGCACAGCAGGAATCGGAGTCGCTATCAAAGAATGTTAAGATGGGTATTCAGTTCAGATATCAGAATGGCGAGGTTCAGGTTAATCATAACTGGTTCCTGGGATACACCAAAGATGAGAACGGACACCTTATCATTGATGAAGATCAGGCTGTGGTAGTAAGAAGAATATTTCGAGAGTATCTGCAGGGAGCAAGCCTTAAGACGATTGCAGACGGACTTATGGCAGACGGCATACCTACAGCAACCGGGAACATGAAATGGCGTGGGGACGGCATCAGAAAGATACTTACAAACGAGAAGTACATGGGTGATGCCCTTTTGCAGAAGACCTATACGGTTGATGTTCTTACTAAGAAACGAGTATCCAATAACGGCATTGTTCCACAGTACTATGTTGAGAATAACCACGAAGCAATCATTCCAAGACAGCTGTTCATGCAGGTCCAGGAAGAACTGCAAAGAAGGGCTCATTTAAGAACAGAAAACGGGAAGACGAAAAGAGTCTACAGCAGCAAATATGCATTATCGAGCATCATATACTGTGGTAAATGTGGAGATCTTTTCAGAAGAGTGGCTTGGAAGGCCAGAGGTGCATCATACAACAAATGGAGATGTGCCAGTCGAATTGAGAAGGGTCCGAAAGAAGGCTGTGATGCCGATGCCATCAGTGAAACAGAGATTCAGAACGCAGTGGTGAGAGCCATCAATAAGACCCTTGGTGGACGAGAGCAGTTCTTGGTACAGTTGCAGCATAACATTGAAGATGTACTGAACTGTGACTCTGCGGCAACACTTGAATACATCGACAGAAGAATGGCAGAGCTACAGGAAAAGCTGGTGCTTTGCGTAAATAAGAATGCCGAGTACGATGTTATTGCAAATGAGATTGATGCTTTAAGGGAAAAGAAGGCAGCAGTTGTAACCAAGGATGCCGAGCAGGAAATGTTAAAAAAGCGAATCGAAGAGATGCGACAGTTCCTGCAGACACAGTCAAGCCGAGTGACTGAATACGATGAACAAATGGTAAGAAGACTCATTGAAAAGATTACAGTCTTTGATAACAAGCTTATCTTTGAATTCAAATCCGGCATGACTATTGAACTCAAAAGATAATTGAATAGGAACTATTACATCAACACCTTGCAGAAATGCAGGGTGCTTTTTTAGTTCATAGAAAATTTACAGAGTGAAACCATGTCTGGATTGAATTTATCAACCAAATGGTTTATAATGTGGTAAGTGAGGTGCGTTTTAGACATGGAGGATAACGATGAAAACATCCGATATGATTAAAGAATTATGTAATAAAAAGAATATAAGCATAGCTGAACTTGCTAGACGGATAGGTCAGACTCCACAGAACTTTGGTAAGAAACTGAAACGAGATACAGTTACTCTTGAGGAGTTGAAACAGATAGCTGATGTAATGGAAGTTACATTTGAGCAATCCTTTATTCTGCCTGACGGTGAGCAGATTAAAACAAGTAACGGAAATAATGTTTAGGAGGAGATTTTAATGGAATATACACCAGTAGAGAAGGATGTTCTCTCATTAATGCAAAGAACAGATTTCAAAAATCTTTCAAAAAACGATGTGATAAGTTTTGCATCAAAATTAGGAGAATTACGCCCGGAAGTTGCAAAAGAGGTTTTAGCACAATTCCCAGAGTTTGTAGGATTGATGAAGTCAACCTTAACTGAATATAAGGGAATGCTTGATTCGATTGTTGAGAGCGATGACGATAGTATCAAGGAATATTATGCCGTTGCAAATAAAGAAATGGATAGTGCTGCAGATAGCAGAAAACAGTTTTATGACTTTGTTAAGCAGGTGCAAGCCGATTGTAGCAAACTGTTAGACAATCCAAATCTTTCACCAGAGATGATTATGGAAATACTCAATAGAGAATCTGAGCTAGTTAAGATGGCTAACGAGAAAGATAGTGAGATTAGAGAACAGGAAAAGGAAATCGAGGATAAGGTAAATAAAAAAGATACCGAAAAAAGAGAATTCAACTGGAAACTTGTGGGTGGGATCAGTATGGCTGTTTTAACCGTAGCAGGAATCAGTGCAAGTGTTCTTGGAGGTAAATTTGATTTTAAGTTACCAAAGAAAAGCTGATTGGTGGTGACTATATGGACTTGTTTTTAAATGATATTCTTCATTTGTCACAGGAAGAAATAAACAATAGCAAAATAGAATTTAATATGCAAGCTGGTAGTGGTGGCCAACCATTTCTTGATAGATGGCTAAAACACACAGAAGAAGAAAAAGCAACTGGTACTTGTAAGGACTGCTCTTATTGGGGTTGGTATGGAAAGCAGAGAAACTTCTATCCTGGACAATGGGTTTTTAGTTTCGCAAGAATGCCGGAAGATGAATGGCTGTTGATTTCCGCAGCAGAGATTGTGGATGTTCCCGCTGATGAGTGGGCAACGGTAAATGTGTTGGAGAGATTTGTGCCGTTGTTTGGAAGACTGATTATTAAATGCAAGAAAGGTAACACTTTTTCAAGGTATGTATTCAACCTCAGTAAGTATCTTGAACAGGCGAGTGTAAAAGAAATATTGTCGTGCCTATACAGTGGCGAAAACTTTGAAGGCTATGACAGGGTGCATCTTCCTTATCATCGTTTGGCTGATATTTTCAACGGAAGAATACTGCCTACATATTATGAAGCATTGAAGAAAATAACGGGGGTTTACTGCCTGACAGACACTCACACTGGAAAACTATATATAGGTTCTGCCACAGGTGAAGAAGGTGTTGCTCAAAGATGGGGTAACTACCTTGATTCCAAACATGGTGGAAACAAGAAATTGATTGCTTTGTATGAACAAAAGGGTTCCGAGTATTTTGAAAAGTATTTTACTAAGACTTCCCATACCTAAAATGGGCTTCGCACCTTGAAAATTCAATACTTCAGCTAACAAAATAGCGATTTATGCCACCACAGCCTCTGGATGGAGTGCATTACGCAGATATTTCGGTAGTCTTGCTTCGAAATCAGCAGTAAAAGCTGTCAATTGCTCATCGCTGAGCTTTAAGATTTCCTGAAAGCTTGCCATTAAGGCATCCATCAGGATGCCAAGTGATCTGCTAAAAGTAATGTCTGCCATTTCATCAACAAGGAAGAAGAACAACTCGCCAAGAGTTCTCTGATCTTCATTTTGACGCTGCTCCATTGCAAGTAACATATATCTGGTAAATACAATGGCCACGTGGGCCGTCAGTGCATCATAGGATAAACTATGGCATTCTCCAATCAGATTCAGCATAGATTTGCAGGTTTTGAAGAAAACCTCAATCTGCCAGCGCTTTCCATAAATACGGATAATCTCTTCTTCGGAAAGGGTCGTATCTGTACAGATAAAAGCAAGCCAGTCCTTGCGATTCGCTTTGTTCCTTACGCAAACGATTTTCGCTGGAATAGGATTCTCCTTTCCTACCATAACGTCAACAGAAAGCAGATACTTTGATCTGCCACGGCGTTTTTTGTTCCGGGAATAGATCTCTTTGATATTCAACTGCTCACCACAGTATGAATATTTGATACGGCTGCTTTTCTTAATCATAGCAATCACATCCATATCTTTTGAATGGATGGCTGTGATCTGTGCCGGGTTGGAAAACCAGGAATCAAAAAGGACATAATCAGCTTTCAGTCCTGCACTGATGGCAGTATCCAACAGGGTCATCATTGCTTCTGGCGCTTTTGTCTGAGCAAGCTTGCGTCTTTTCCCTGCAATGGTTCTGTTATCAAAGTCCTTTACTGGACCGATGATATTTGTATCTTTTGCAGATGCTAACAGGCAGCTGTTTACCGGAATCAGTGTATTTCCATCACTCCAGCTTAAGGTAAGCATCCGAAAACCTTTTTTGAAATGCATATCGGTGTGGTCGAAAACCTTTGATGCCAGTTCTGTTTTCTTGCAGCTGGTACGATTAAAAAGGCTGTCATCAATGATGAAAACATTTTTCCTGTTATCATCCGTTAGATCTTTGAGATCATTATTTACGATATCAGCAGCAAGAAGAGAAGTAAAACGGAGCCAGTTTGTTTTTACCGAATTAAGGAAACGATAAAAAGTGTTCTTTGAAAAATCTTCCTTAAAAGAGCCAGTCCGTTGCTGCATATACATACTCCTTCCGACAAAAATGTTGCTGAGTTTGTAACGAAGCAGAGAAACAGGTGAAACACCTTTTTCTTTCATCCCATTACATCTGGCAAGAAGATTGCCAACATGATGTTTGGAAAAAAATCTCTGAACACAGTCAATTAAGTCGTTCTCATCGAAATGGTTTTGTGGTATACTGGACATGGCATAAATCTCCTTTGTAAAAATGGTTTCTAGTCAATTCCATTATACCAAACGGAACAGGTTTATGCCTTTTTTATTGGCTGAAATATTGAATTTTCAAGGTTCAACACACCGTATCGGTGTGGGAAGTTTTAGTTATTAAAACATTAACAAAGGAGAATATAATGGATTTACCTATTGCGCTTAAAACTGCATCAGAAAAATTAGTTGTTGGATATAAACAAGCACAGTTAAAAAAAATAGCTCAAGATTTAAGTGATAGATACAGAAATGAAAGCGGTGCTGGAAAGGTATTGTTGTCTAAAGATATTGAAGCTGCAGTATATGCACTCGTTCGTATGCCAGCAACATATGGTGCTGTTTCAGATGCACTGAGTTATTCTTTAGAATATTTTAACGGAGAAATAAAAACTCTTTTAGATGTTGGTGCGGGAAGTGGAGCTGCCACATGGGCGGCACAGGCTCAATTGCCGTTGGAACGAATCACTTGTATTGAACGAGAAGGTGCTATGAGAAGAGTTGGTGAAGCATTGATGAAAGAAGGCGAGCCTGTTCTCTCTTCAGCTAGATGGATTAGTTCAGACTTGACATCTTCGAAGATAACAACATCTGCGGATATTGTGATTTCATCATATGTTATGAATGAGATGGCGAAAAAGGATCGCCAATTTGTTCTTGATAATCTTTGGGCTGCGACAAATGAGATGCTCTTGATTGTTGAGCCTGGCACGCCAGCTGGTTTTTCAGTTTTAAAAGATACTCGCGACTATCTATTATCAAAAGGTGCACATATAGTAGCACCTTGCCCGCATGAAAATGAATGTCGTTTAGCAGAAGATGATTGGTGTCATTTTACTTGTAGAGTTCAGAGAAGTAAAACACACAAAATGCTGAAAGATGCAGATGTTCCATATGAAGATGAAAAATACTCCTATATGGCATTTGTAAAAAACGAGTGCAATCGTGCAACCGCCAGAATATTACGACATCCATATATTGAAAAAGGACAAATAGGCTTGGAAATCTGTAGCAGAAAAGACAATCGAAGTGTCCAGGTTAAGAAAAAGGATGGAAAATTATTTAAAGTTGCAAGAAAAGCAAAACATGGAGACAGTATTGAGATTGAATAAAAGGTGCAAGAAAATGGATTGGGCGTTTTTTAAAAAGGATTTGCAATATATCTTTTTGAATCAGATAGTAAGTTCAATTCCTTCATGGACTATTAGAAATTTTTTTTATAAATGCAGCGGGATGAAAATTGGACCTAAGGCAAGAATTGGAATAAATACTGTAATAATAAGTCCAAAAGGTATAACAATAGGATGTAGAAGTGTTATCAATGATCATTGTGTACTTGATGGTAGCGGGGGGATTACAATCAAAAATGATGTTTCCATTTCTGCATTTACCAAAATATATTCATGCACACACAAGACAGATTCTGATTTTTTTGAATATATAACGAACCCTATAATTATAAAAAACAATGTATGGATAGCAGCTAATGCTATGATATTAGATGGATCTATTCTGAACGAGTTTTCAGTAATTGGAGCAAACAGTTGTTTTACATTGCTTGAGTATTTTGGTTTATCGTATGATCCGATAAAAATACTGGAACGTGAGCAATACTGGAAAAAATGCTTGGATACCATCAGAAACGGATACAACGATAATTAAGGATTGGAGGTGTACCACAGTGCCAGACATGAAACAGATACATGATTTTGCTGTCAAATGGTGCGATAAATTTCGTGATCAGAACATTAATTACATAGATTTGGTTGACCACTTTATGGCTGATGATTGTGCTGCTCTTGGTTTTGAGATGGACTGTGGCCACGCTTTTTCTGAGAGATATGGACAGGCAGCAAATAACCATGAGGCTCTGAACAGAATCATTGATGATGTCACAGACATCCCCCTGCTTGGATCTGCAATTTATTCTCAATGGAGATATTTCAACCATTGGGCATATGACGCAGCAGAAATATTGGAACCCCAAAACCGAGCGTGGTTTATTCTGGCATTAAGCCGATTGGCACTGCTTTCCGGGGAGAATCCATTTATTTTCCAAGGCACACTGAAAAAGATTCGTATTGTATCAAATAATATCTGTTACGGTCCTATGCCGGATCCTGATGACGAAGTGGAACAACACCTTACCATCAATGACGAAGGTCGCGTTTGGTTTTCTGGATATAACTTTGGTCACAGTGGAGAAAGATACGAAAAAGCACGAAGTAAGAATTTTAAAATTGAAAAAGTTGCTACTGACAGATTACTCTGTGCAATTGCAACTTATTTTGGGAACGAATACGATGAAATTTTTGCTACAGATATTGGCAATTGGGAGATGGAACTAACAAATACCGAGGGAACAGTGTATAAATTCCGTGGTTCGCTTTGTGCTGATTTTGACTATGAGGGCATCGATTTATCTGACCTTGTACGTGATACTGTTGGTATGGATGATTTGTATGTCTTTGATGGAAATTGTAAACCGGATGTGATAAACAGAATCGCATTGGACTATCACAGAGTCACAAAAATTAAACCTAAGGAAGTGCCGGAAGGAGCAACTTGGGAATTTGTTACATGGGATTACACAGAGCATCTAATTATTGACAGAGAAACAGAAACCCTTGAACACATCCAAAATATAGGGTCTGGCTGTAAGGTTTCCCGTAAGTATGAAATTGAAGGAGGAATTGAAAGTCTGCTTGAAAATTTCAATGCAGAGGATTTGTTTTCACACATTGAAGGGAATCCCGACGATGTGATAGATACTCCGAATGAAACAAAGGATTATAAAATTACCATCGATTACAAAAAGAGTCCACAGCGTGTTATCGAAGGCAGCTATGATAAAAATGGTCTGCCGGAGGATTTTGCGGATTTTGCAGAAACGGTATTTGAGTTTATAAGATTTTATGGATTGGGGGAGGTTCTCGATCCATCGGTTTACGGCAAGGCAAAACGCCGCAAATCGGAATACATTTTCTGCAGCGTTACCTTTGATGATGGATACAAGAGTTATTATTATCTGACGGACGATGACAGCATCGAAGTCGGTGATTTTGTGCTTGTTCCGGCTGGAAAGGATAATCATGAGGCTGTTGTAGAGGTAGTGAACATCGAATACTTCAGTGAAGAAAATGTGCCACTGCCTATCGAGAAAACAAAGAGAATCATCCGTAAGTGTACGGATGAGGACTTTGACCCGCCTGTTGAATAGGCGAAACTTTGAATTTTACGGTCAGTAAGGAATGAGTAAAGTTATATGATTGTATTATAAGCGATTTGTTAAATTCTTGTAACCACTTGTATTTGCCTGCGATTTATGGTATAATGTTTTAAAATTTAGAAAGAGGTGGAAAGATGATTAACTTTTCTTGCAAATAAAATCAAAATATGCGGTAGTGCTATACTTTGGCATTATTGTGTCTATTGCAAGAAAGTTATATGTCTATCTTACTCAATATAGTGCTGTTGCCACTTTTGCTTAGTGGTGTTATTATGCTATGACGAGCTGCAAGGATAAACTTTCTTGCGGCTCTTATTTTGTTTTGGAGGTGCTTTATGAATAGTGCAGAACAGATAGTTACACATGATTCACTCCGTATAGTGTCGGTTCCTTTTGGTGAAATCTATACGGAGTAAACATTCACCGAACCGACTTTATATCGTATGACACGCAAAGGAGGATAATATTTATGTCAATGATTAAAATTGAAAACCTTACGTTTTCATATCCGACAAGTTATGATAATGTTTTTGAAAATGTCAGTTTCCAGGTTGATACCGATTGGAAGCTTGGTTTTGTGGGCAGAAACGGACGAGGTAAAACAACCTTTCTGAATCTTCTGCTTGGGAAATATGAGTATAGCGGAAAAATCCTATCATCCGTACAGTTTGATTATTTTCCTTATCCCGTTTCAGATAAGAATCGTATTACAGAGGATATATTGCAGGAGGTTTGCCCACTTGCGGAAGAATGGGAACTTATGCGAGAACTTTCTTATCTTGATGTTGATGTCGATGTGCTTTGGCGACCTTTTGAAACACTTTCCAACGGAGAGCAGACAAAGGTTTTGCTTGCCGCTCTTTTTCTTAATGAAGGGCATTTCCTACTGATTGATGAACCTACCAACCATTTGGATGCCAAAGCGAGAAAAAGTGTGGCGACATATCTGAAAAAGAAAAAGGGATTCATCTTAGTTTCTCACGATCGTCGCTTTCTTGACGATTGTGTTGACCATATTCTATCGATTAACCGAGCGAATATCGAAGTGCAAAGAGGAAACTTTTCATCATGGATGTCAAATTTTGAGCAACAGCAAGAATTTGAACTGGCTCAGAACGAACGTTTGCAAAAGGACATCAGACGATTACAGCAGTCGGCAAAACGCTCTGCAGTATGGTCTGAACGTGTAGAAGCTTCCAAAATTGGGGCAGCAGATAAAGGTTATGTCGGTCATAAAGCCGCCAAAATGATGAAGCGTTCAAAATCTATAGAAGCGAGACAACAACAGACAATCGAACAAAAATCAGCATTGCTGAAAAATGTGGAAACCGCAGAAGCACTCAAGATACAACCGCTTAATTACCATACAGATTTGATTGCATCATTATCGAATGTAGTAGTTTATTATGATGGCATTTCAGTTTGTGAACCCGTTTCGTTTGAAATAAGACAGGGAGAACGCATTGTGCTTGATGGAAAGAACGGCAGTGGCAAAAGTAGCCTGTTAAAGTTGGTAGTCGGGCAGTCCATAGATTATACGGGTACAGTAACACTTGGCTCTGGGCTTGTAATTTCTTATGTGCCACAGGATACATCGTATTTATGTGGAACCCTTTCCGAGTTTGCAGAAGAAAACAACCTTGATGAAAGTTTGTTCAAGGCAATTCTTAGGAAAATGGACTTTGAGCGTGTACAGTTTGAAAAGGATATTAAAGACTTTTCTGGCGGGCAAAAGAAGAAAGTCCTAATTGCGAAAAGCCTTTGTGAAAAGGCACACTTGTATGTATGGGATGAACCGCTCAACTTTATTGATGTGTACTCACGTATGCAGATTGAACAACTCATAACGGAGTTTGCCCCGACCATGCTCCTGGTAGAACATGACAGTGTTTTTCGAGATACTGTGGCAAGTAAAATTGTGAATATCTAAATTAAAATAATTGTATGGGTTAATTCCAGTTTTACAGAGACTCAAATTTCAGTTTTATTGATATATTCCCGTAAACGGCTCAAACACTAAAAAGGCTGTGGACTTGTTCCCTTAAACGGGAAAATAGCAAAGACATTCTGCATATCCAGACGAGCCATGTTGAGACAATAGCACTGCTGTCAAGAGTGAACACTAGCAAGTAAGTAAAACCCTTATAGCACAAGGCTTTTTCGGTTCCTATCGTTAAACGGTAGAAAGGAACCCGGAGAAGCCTTTAGTTTTATCAATGTTATCATTCACATGGAAACATATCCGGAATGGAGGGTTGACACTAGGGGATTGATAACAAGGTAAGTGAACCCTAAAATGTGTTCATATTTTCAGGTAAATATTGCAATTTTCAACTAAATGGTTTATGGAAAGGTCCAGGTCAACCATAACCATTTTCTTGGATACACGAAGGATAAAGAAGGAAACCTTATTATTGATGAAGACGAAGCGGTTATTATTCGACGCATCTTTAGAGAGTACCTTGAAGGAGCTAGCTTCAGAGACATTGCAAATGGACTTGAACGAGACAAGATTAAGACCGGTGGCAAGAGATACAAATGGCACTTTAGTACAATTCAGGGCTTTCTGTAGAATGAAAAATACATGGGGGATGCATTGCTTCAAAAGACTATCACGACAGACTTCATTGAGAAGACCAGAATCAAGAATGATGGTTCCGCACCTCAGTACTATGTAAAAGATAGCCAGGAAGCGATTATTCCAAGAGACATTTTTACACAGGTTCAGGAAGAAATGGTTAGACGCGCCAATAGGGTGAGTGGCATCGAAGGAAAGAAGAAGCGAGTCTATTCCAGTAAGTACACTCTTTCGAATGTTTGCACCTGCTCAAGGTGTGGAGACATCTACAGACGAATCGCCTGGAATAATCGAGGTAAGAGATCGAATGTATGGAGATGCTGTACCAGGGTGGAAGACGGACCGAAAGCCTGTGATGCACCTACGGTTCAGGACCAGAACTTCAGGAAGCAACGGTCAAAGCGATTAACCTTATGGTAAGATGTTCATCTTCCATGAAGGAAATACTGACAGAGAACATTACACTTGCGATGGCAGATGATAATTCGGGAGAGCTGGAAGAGATCAATGCGGTTCTTGCAGCTAAGCAGAAGGAACTGGTGAAGCTGGCGCATGCAAACAAGGATTACACTTCCTTGACAAATGAGATAGACAGGATTCGAGAAAAGAAGCAGAGGATCTAGGTGACAAAGGCAGAAATTGCAGGGTATAAGAAAAAGATTGAAGAACTAAAAGACTTCATCAATGAATCAGGGGATGAGTTAACAGAGTATGATGAGTCTCTGGTTCGAAAATACATCAAAGAGATCAGAATATTTGATGACAAATTCCAGGTTTTCTTTAAAGCCGGTGTGGATGTAGAAATTGCAAGATAAGATAGCGGATTACGGCAGTAGGGTTTAGGCTCTGCTGTTTTTGTCGTTTATAAGGCTGAGATTATGAACCGACTGTAAATATTGAAAATATCAACCATTTGGTTTATAATATATTTTAGCGTTAGTGTAGCCTCAGGTGACTGAGCTTCAACTGGAAAAGGTGAGATTATGAACACTTCAAATTTGATTAAAAACTTGTGTAAAGAAAAAGGAATAAGTGTTGCAGAGTTAGCACGCAGGATCGGACAGACACCACAGAATTTCAATAAGAAATTAAAAAGAGAAACGGTAAGCACTGAAGAGCTCATGCTAATTGCTAATGAGCTAGGTGTTATTTTTGAGCAGTCATATATTCTCGAAAATGGAGACAAGCTGACAATTTCGAATGAGTCCTAAATAAAGGACACCCACTTTGGTACAATTAGAATCGGGAAGGAGGATCTAGTTATGGTGACCTTTTGTTTAAAAGAAGAAACTGCAAAATACATCATTTACTTGTACTATCCCGAAGGAAATGAAAGTCAGAAACCGGGTGTTATTGTTGTGGATAAAGAAAAAGAGGAAATAGACATTACTGAAGTCTCTGAGAATGTTATCGAAAGAGATATTCAACCGGAAGAGTTGAATGAGCTTGCAATAACAATTAATGAAATGAAAAAAGAAAGCGGCGATACAGATTATGTGGAACTTGCTGTTGAACCAGAACATAGTATTTATTATGGCGACCATGCAGTAAGAGAGATATGCAAGTATTTAGTAAAGGGTGAAGTACCTAAGAAAGGTATGCAGGCCTGGTATTAAAGGGTCATTGGAGATGTGAACATGGATTGGTCTAAAGTAAAGAAAGAGCACGTCAATCAGGCGATAAAAAAGTTCATAGAAGAAAAACCGGAGCATCCGGAGCCGCGTTCATATTATCTGATATATGAAGGTGAGAAACTTCCGTCAAAGTATATTCGCGGGATGGCTTATTCAATTGCTACCGGAGAAGAATTCTCTCTCAGCGGATTTAGTGGAGGAACAGAGACTGTCAATTTCTTTAAGAAATATGGCTATACAGTTGAACAGGTATCCAATGATGATACTGAGGATAAATACAGTGTTAATGATGCGCTTTGGATTGCAGCTGCGTTATTAGCAGCGGAACAGTATACAGTGAATCCGAATGCAACTCGTGAAGACATGTTCTTCAAGCAGTCGGATATAGTAAAAAAAGCTCAATCATTGATAACAAGTAAAGTTGATTCTGCAAGAGTGTCATGGTGGGTTAATGCTGATAATGAAAAGCATACTCAAAATTATTTACGTGCAGATTCATTGCAAGATACTACAGCGAGAAGACTTTCAATGATGGATGAATTTCCTGACAAAACATATCCTAAAGGATTAAGTATGTCAGATGAATTTGATATAAATGGACTCCAAATGACAATGGAAGAATTGTTCTTCTTTGTTAAGGAGCAGTACCCAGAGGTGATCAATAAAATGCAAACAGTAGATATCAATTATATAGGCGTATTGGACTATTTGGCAAATAATCAGGAAATCCCTTATTCCAATCCTGAAGCACCTGGATTAGCGCAGGATGAGAAGGAAAGATTACTGAAAGTTAAAGAAAAGGGCCAGGCGGCTGTTGCTGAAATAAAAAAGGTGGCGGCACGTTGTTCCGAATTGTATGGCCTTGATGAGTGTCTGCCAGTTGCATGGCTTGATGGATCGAACACGAAAACAAGAAAGTATCTCTGTGCACAGTTGAAATACAAGGATTACGCGACTAACCCTACAAGCGTTTCATTATTTGTTGAAAAGAATAATGGAGTTACCAGATACCGTATCAGTTTGGAAATTAAGAACGACGGTACTGATAAGAAAACGATGGCTACATACCATTCTCATTTGGTTATACCGAAGGAAGATGGAATGGTCTATGTGTCAGGCAGCAATGAATGGGGAAATCCATCTGTCATCACAGATACAGTCGATGTAATCAAAGCGAAGATCGATTCTGGTGAGATTCGTAAAGTCCAGCTCTGTGTTTATGTTGAATCAACAGATGGCAAGACAAATGAGCAGTATGATGCGGATGTAATGGCTGCCGTAAAGAAGATCATTCCTTACTACGAACACGTTATTGGAAAGGCAGTTTCAGTTCCTTCAACTGGCCGCGCATGGCTATTAACATGGAATCCTGCAAACTGGGATTGGGCTAATTATAAGGCATGGTGTAAAGAAACAAAGCTCGGAAATAAGTTTGTTGAACCTTGGACTTGTGCAAGTAAACAACCTGCGGTTGGTGATGAGATTTTCTTAATTAAGACTGGTTCAAAACCTAGAGGAATTCTTGCTCATGGATATGTAGCGAAGGGTGCGTATGAAGCAGATCACTATGATCCTGAAAAGGCTGCAGCAGGAGTTAAATCCAATCATATAGATGCAGAATATGACTGGATTCAAGATTATGATATAGAACCAATGTTGATGCAGGAGAACCTTAAAATTAAGCTTCCTGACCAGCAGTGGAGCCCAATGGAATCTGGTATTGAGATTAAATCAAGTGTTCTGCCAGAGTTGAAAAAGATGTGGTTAGAGCTTATAGGCAAGAAAGCTGAAGAGATTACTTACTGCCCAAGCTTAGAAGAATATGACCCAGGAATCACAAAGGAAAAATGGGTAGAATTGCTAAACGATCCGGATGTTGCAAATGAAAATAACCTCAGAATGTTTAAGATGATGCTTGAATTAGAAGGAGAGTCTACATGTGCTAATCTTGCTGAAATCTATGGTGGTTCAGCTGGTTCATATAACAACTGGGGTCGTATCTTTGGTGAAAGAGTACATAGAAAGACAAATTGTCCGTTGTGCGTTGATGGTGATCGTCAGCGTTATTACACAATTCCGTTTGTCGGAAGATACGTGGTTGAAAAGGGGAAGCGTAGATACTCTTGGAAATTTAGAAGTGAATTAGATGAGGCGTTAAAGGAAATGGATTTATCTCATATTGATCTTACAACACAGGAAGAATCAGTAATTGCATACGATAAAAATATGATCCTGTATGGCCCTCCTGGAACAGGTAAAACATACAGCACTGCAATTTACGCTGTGGCTATCTGTGATCAGCTTGATCTGGATAGTGTAAAGGCTATGGAGTATGACAAAGTGATGATTCGTTATCGTGAGTTGTTAGCAGCGGGTCGAGTAGCGTTTACTACCTTCCATCAGTCTTATGGATATGAAGAGTTTATTGAGGGCATCAAACCTGTTTTAGATGGTGGCTCAGATATTGGATATACCATTGAAGATGGTGTGTTTAAAAATTTCTGCGTCGATGCACGCATGCCAGAAAATAATGATATTCAATGCTTTGGCGATTTGTGGGCAGTTAGAAGTAGAGCTGGAGATTCAGATGTACCTTTTGACTATGAAGAGTATCTCTATAAGAATGGCGTAATCATGGTAGAAACGAATGATGAATATGACAGACGTCAGTGCAACATGATTTCAAGAATGAAAAAGGGAGATTGGGTTGTACTGGGAAGAGATTACAAGATCGCAGCACTGGGTGTAATTGATGATGAAGAAGTATCAGAGATCGATTGTGAACCGTTCCATTGGAAACGTAAGGTCAATTGGTTAGTAACAGGCTTGTCAGCCACTTTCTCTGATATTGGTATCGTTAGTGGATGTTTCTCAAATTTTGCCATCGCAAAATTAAAACATAAAGTTCAGAATTTCTACAAGTTGATTAAGACTGAAAAGAAAAAAGCGAAACCGTACGTATTTGTTATTGATGAAATCAACAGAGGTAATATTTCTAAGATCTTCGGTGAGCTTATTACATTGATTGAAGATACAAAACGTGAAGGTATGGATGAGCAGGCAGCAGTAGTGCTTCCTTATTCAGGTGAATCATTCAGCGTTCCTGCTAATGTGTATATCCTTGGAACCATGAATACGGCAGACCGTTCTATCGCACTGATGGATACAGCCCTTCGCAGAAGATTTCAGTTCTTAGAAATGATGCCGGATGCAGACGTTCTTAGGGATATTGGTGCAGATAAGGTAGACGATCTTGATGTTGCAGCAATGCTTGAAAAGATTAATGAACGTATTACTTTCCTCTATGATAGAGAGCATACGATTGGTCATGCGTTCTTTACAAAGCTTGCAAAAGAGCCAACCATTGAAACCTTAAAGGCAATCTTTGAGAAATCTGTCATTCCACTTCTTCAGGAATATTTCTATGAGGATTACCAGAAGATTCAGTTAGTTCTTGGCGACAATGGAAAGACAGACCCTTCAATAAAGTTCATTCTTGATGAAGAGGTAAAGGTTAAAAATATCTTCAAGGGAAATGCAGATGATGTTGTAGATCTTCCAGATAAGAAATACACCATCAATGCTGATGCATTTGATAACCTTGAAAGTTACAAACAGATTATTTAAAGCGTGGTGAGATAATGGATAAATTGCTTGAGGTGAGAGAGTTTGATACGATCACCGGAAATGCCGACTTTGAAAATGATGAAAAATATAAATATCTTGATGCAGCGGCCTTCCATGACCTTGTGGAATTTATCCATGAATTCTCAGGAGATGAAGAAAATGCTGATGCATTGGACTTCATGCGCATTTCTTATAAACGTAATGTTGGTGATGTCGTAACTATCAAAAATTACGTCGGCCTGATCCAGATGAATAATGGTTATCAGGTACAGGTGCTTCCTAAGATTAGCTTTGATTCTGGTGAAGACGCCGGAAACAAAGAAACAAAGAGAATATTCCTGAAGATGCTAAAAAGCATGAAGGACTTTCCGAGTAAGGTGTTTAATGATGCGAGCCTGAAAGTAGATTGCATGAATCTCTATGAGATTTTTATAAACATGTATCTGCAGGAAGTACGACAGCTGATTAAGCGTGGAATTACATCTGCATATGTTGGGCAGGAAGACAACCTTAAATTCTATAAGGGAAAACTTCTGACAAGCCAGCATATTAAGACTAATATAGCTCATAAGGAGAGATTCTATGTAGCCTATGATGAATTCCATCCTAATAGACCAGAGAACAAACTGGTAAAAGCGACATTACTTAAATTACAGAAGTTGACAACGAGTGCTGAAAACTCAAAAGAGATCAGACAGTTGTTAACGGCATTTGAAATGGTGGATCCATCTACGAATTATACGAAGGATTTTTCACAGGTGAAAATTGATAGAAATACGAAAGACTATGAAATGCTTATGCAGTGGTCTAAGGTATTTCTTCTGAATAAATCTTTTACAACATTCTCTGGAAAGAATACATCAAGAGCATTGTTATTCCCAATGGAGAGTGTATATGAAAGCTACGTGGCGCAACAGATGAAGAAGGTGTTAGGACCGGCAGGCTGGGAAGTGTCAAGCCAGGATAAAGGGTACTATTTGTTCATGGAGCCAAGACGCCAGTTTGCGCTAAGGCCAGATATCGTTTGTAAGCGTGGAGATAGAACAGTCATCATGGATACAAAATGGAAAAGCCTCATCAATAGCGAAAGCGCCAACTATGGTATTTCTCAGAACGATATGTATCAGATGTATGCGTACTCAAAGAAATATAAAACATCAGAGATTTGGCTTCTTTATCCATTGAATGATGAGATGCGTGATCGTGCTGATATAGAATTTGAATCCGGTGATGACACAACGGTAAGACTACATTTTGTCGATCTGACGCGTATGCCAGAAACACTGGAAGAATTAAAGGATAAGCTAGATGGGACTGCTGAAGCAGAACATTGAGTCTACGGTGTTCGGAGACCTGGAAGAGAGATTAGCAATGGCAGATAAAGAACTTGCTGACCTGCAGGCGCAGATGATTGCGATGTCCGGCGACGATGCGATGGTCGATGCCCTTGGGGAGCAGATTGATGGATTAAGGGCAGAACGCCAGAGCATCCTCACAGAAGCGGCAGACCGCAGTGACCTGCAGGAGCTAATGAACGATATGATCAGATTCCTGGATGAAATGCCGACAATGTTAACAGAGTACAACGATGCCATCACCAGAAGGCTAGTGGAGAAGATTATGATTTACGATGAAAAGATTGTGTTGAGCTAAAATCCGGGCTTCAAATGGAAGTGGAAGCGTAAACAGAATATGGATATGAGGGGATACCCGGAGCCGACTTTAAAGGTTGGTTCCGGGTTATTATATGTTTTGCTGGAAGTTTAACTCATGCGTATGTGGTTTTTTCTATTTTGAGACGAGGATGGTAATAATTAAACTATTTTACCGAAAAGTAGTATGACATCTTTAAGCACAATCTTGTTTCCGGAAGCTTTATCCCTCCGGCAGATATTCGCCAACTTAGGCATTTGGTACGCTATCGTTGGAAGCTCACCAACTTCACTACCGGCGAGAGAAACCGAGCACAGAACTGCCTGACCGTCTCCGATATTAAGCTGGTTGATGTATTTTCGGACGTGTTTGGAAAGGCCGCTTCTACAATTACGAAACGGCTTCTTGAAAATCCAATCGAGAAAATTACAGATGTTTCTGTTTTCCGAACGAAGGTAATGAAAGCTACGGACGAGGACGTCCTTGCTGCTGTAGACGGAGAGATGTGTACCGAACAAGCTGAAATACTCCGCATCATCCGCTCTCACATGGACAGCCTTGAAATGTGCAAGGCCATCTGGAGTCGCTGATTCTGACAACTGAGGAGAAGTATCTTCCTCAACTCAACCTTGTTATGACAGTGCCGGGTATCCAATCCTTTGCCGCTATTGTTGCATAGATGAGAGATGGTTGCAAGGCGATGGTTGGTTTGACGGTTACTCAAGAAGTAGGGTTCAGGTAGGAGTTGATTTAAAAAATCATTTAGGGTGCTTGACAAAGCTCTAAATCGAATCTATTATATAAATTGATTTATATAAAATAATTCATGTAATCTGGGGGAGGAAACTAAAATGGCAAGAAAAACGCAGATTTCCAAAGAAGTAATTTTAGAAGCGGCATTAAAAATGCTGATCCGTGATGGTTATTCCGCAATCAATATCAAGACCTTATCAAAGGAAATTGGCTGCTCTACACAGCCCCTGGTATGGCACTTTGATAACATGGAGGGACTCCGTAAGGCGTTAGCCGATTACGCGCTGAAATACGCCAACAACAAAATGTGCCCCTCAGCCAGTGAGTCAGTCAATGCTTTTGAGCAGGTAGGACAAGCCTATATAAAAATGGCGTTGTATGAACCTAATCTTTTTCAATTTGTATTTTTGAATGGAAGTGACTGCTATCCTGTGGGAGATTCTGATGTGATTCTTGACGATAAAGATAACCGTGAGCTGATCAAAATGATAGCGGCGGAATTTCAGATACCAGAGAAAAGCGCAGAGCAGTATGTTCGAAACACTGTAATATATACACATGGGATTGCATCCTTCTTAGCAACCGGTATGATGCACTTATCGGAAGGAGAAATCATGAGCATGATACATCAGGCAGGAAATAGTTTCCTCAAGCAGGCAGGAATTCCGGAGGATAGAATTCCTAATCCATGAAGCATATGGTGTAGTACAATGCGAAAAAGAGCTATTATTTGGAGTGTCTTGTTTGCGGCAGAGCTTTTAGCGGTACTGTTCCATATGAATATCAGCCGGTATTATTCCGATTTGACAGTGCGGTTGGTCTTTGGGAGCTTGCTGGCAGCAGTGGGCGAATTGGGCTGCTGCTGGAAGTTTTCAAAATAGTAAAATGAGCAAAAATTAAGCCGCAGGAGGATACATTATATGAATAAACGCATACGTCAATATATTGGGCTGTTTTCCGCGGTGTTAATGTACTATATCATACACGAAGGTGCGCATCTGATTTATGCGCCGTCTGTCGGAGTGTTCCGCCATATCAATTTTATGGGGCTTGGTGTGCAGATTGGAATATATGAGGAGCAGATGAGCAATCTCTAGTTGGGGATTTTCTGTCTGTCCGGTGCCGCTGAAACAATGGTTACGGCCTATGTACTGACTTTAACAGCGTCTCAGATCTGTAAAGCCGATTCCAAAATATTCAAAGCCTGCCTGTATTAAATCACGATCGCCATGCTGCTGATTGATCCATTGTATCTGAGCATATTGTGCGTTTTTTTCAGCGGAGGCGATATGAATGGAATTGCACTGCTGTTTCCTGAATGGGCTGTAAGAATCTTTTTTGGAGTAATGCTGGTAATCCATTGCCTGCTGTTTTGGAGAATTGTTTTACCAAGGTACAATAGAGCGTTTATGACAAGAGAGCCTGATGCTTAGACACGGGGCTTGCGGTGCGCGTAGTGTTTTTAAAGTGTAGGACACCGAAGGCACAGAGGTGTGCTTCTCACTCTGGCTATGGCACCAGGCATACTCTTCAGATCTATACAATAGACACAAATGTCTGAGGAAACGTACTATCCACGTGCGACGGTTGCGGTAGCATGGGAACAAAACCGAGAAAAGGAGACCACAAAAAAATGGACGCTTCAGAACAGAAATTGGGAAGCAGATTGCTAAAAGCATGGAAAAGAATTGTGATCGTGCTGGCGGTCGCCGCGTCTATCTTGGCGGCAGTCTTTCTGGCGAGCCGCTATGGGTGGAAGCTGCTTGGCTTCCGAGCCTGCCAGGGCGCAAGAATTGACCACCACCTTCTACGACACTGAGGATTGGGCGCAGCCCTATGCCCCCTCCTTGGGAGAGAAGGATTGGTGCAAAACGGGAGAGTGAGGAAGTATGAATGAGAGAACATATTCGACATCATTGGGCAAAATCCATTATTGGGTGCATCTGATTTCACCGGACGCAATAACGTTGGTGTTTTTGCCCGGTCTAACAGCGGATCATCGGTTGTTTGACAAACAAATCGTGTATTTTCAGGGGAAATACAATGTCCTTGTGTGGGACGCCCCCGGCCACGCCGCCTCCTGGCCCTTTGACTTTGACTTCGATTTGATGGACAAGGCGAGGTGGCTGGACGGAATTCTGGAGCAGGAGGGAATCACAAAACCAGTTATCGTGGGGCAGTCTATGGGAGGCTATGTGGGACAGGCGTATGCGCAAATTTACCCCGAAAAGCTGAAGGGCTTTGTTTCTATCGACTCCGCACCGCTTCAACGAAAGTATATGACAACGCCGGAGCTTTGGCTGCTGAAACGAATGGAGCCAGTCTATCGCCACTATCCGTGGAAGGCCCTCTTAAAGTCTGGGACAAAGGGCGTTGCCCTGACGGAATACGGAAGGAACCTAATGTGGGACATGATGATGGTGTATGATGGCGACCAGAAGCGCTACGCAAAGATTGCCGGTCACGGCTTCCGAATCCTTGCCGAGGCGGTGGAGCGGGATTTGTCTTATGAAATCAAATGTCCCGCCCTGCTCATCTGCGGCGAACAGGACAAGGCGGGTTCTTGTGTTCGATACAACAAGGCGTGGCATGAGGACACCGGAATCCCCCTGGAATGGATCAAAGATGCCGGGCACAATTCCAACACCGACCAGCCGAAAATCGTAAACCAGCTGATCGAACAGCTGGCTCAGCGGGCGAAGTGTCTGGAGGTTTGATTTTACGAAATCAGTGACTGAAAAGAGAAGGTGAAAGCGAATGTGGAGTTACATAGTGGGGGGAGTATTCCTGGCTCTGGCAATTTACTTCCTTGTTCAGGGGATACGATGCGGCGCGGCGGTGAGAGAAAGCAAAAACCGTCTTGCCGCTTACAATGCCCAGACGGTGGCATTAAGCTACGGCGAAATAACCTATGTCGATTCGGGTGAGGGCGAGGTGATTTTATCCGTCCACGGCATTTTCGGCGGCTATGACCAGGCTTATGACACCTGTAAGGACTTTTGCTCCGACTATCGGATCATCGCTCCCTCACGGTTCGGATACCTGGGAAGCGACGTTTCCGGCGACGGAACGCCCGCCAGGCAGGCGGCGGCCTATGTGGAGCTGCTGGACAAGCTGGGCATTGACAAGGTTTACCTGCTGGCCACATCGGCAGGCGGCAGCGTCGCGATCCGATTTGCCCTTGATTATCCCCAGCGCGCGAAGGGTCTGATTTTATACTGCTCCGCCATGCCGCCTGTGGAGAAGCCGGAGAAATATGCCGAATATGCCGGGCCGCCTCCGTTCCTGTGCAACGATTACATCATGTTCCTGTTAAGCCCTATGTTTGAGCCGATCATGGGGATGGAGCCGTCCACCATTTACAGTATGCTGCCTATAAACGATAGAAAAGTCGGCGTGATATTGGACGCTTCCGTTACCAATCCCGATATGGCGAGGGACTTTGGGGAGTATCCGATTGAGGATTTACAGGTTCCCACGTTGATTTTCCACGCAAAGGATGATAAGCTGGCAAGCTACATCGAAACGGGGAAGGCGGTATCAAGATTCCCAAATTGCACGTTCATTTCCTTCGAAAGCGGTGGGCATTTGCTGACGGGACACGTAGAGGAAATCAAAGAAACGGTTTCCTGTTTTGTTGAAGACAGCTCGCATTGACAGAATTTCTTTTGGCACATTGCTGGGGAATGGGACAGGAGGCTCAAAATGAAAAGGAAAGACAGAATCGTACTGAAAACCGCTAGGGCAATGCTTGTGCTGCCGTTCTTTTTCGCATAAGGAGCAATCGTGGGGATCACGGGAATAGAGGGCATTCCCTCCGCGCTGATCAAGGGTGCTGTGATCTGGAGGCTTGTAATTATCACATTGGCGAAATTCCATCATCCGATACAAAGGAATCTCAAAGCTGGGATTTCGCAGTTCGGAAAAAGGG
The DNA here is from genome assembly GCF_042651925.1 of Catenibacterium sp. GCM10023432. Taxonomy (NCBI): domain Bacteria; kingdom Bacillati; phylum Bacillota; class Erysipelotrichia; order Erysipelotrichales; family Coprobacillaceae; genus Catenibacterium; species Catenibacterium sp. GCM10023432. The sequence continues at coordinate 100,246 of NZ_JBHSEB010000075.1, forward strand.
GCGGCAAAGAGAATGCTCTATTTTTCGCCGCTTTTGCTCATTGACCTTTCCCCTCTTACGGTGGGAATAAACTTTAACGGTGGTGCGGCATTGATTTTAGCAAACTTGTTTTTGACGCTTGGTATCGGTATAGCGGAGGAAATTTTCTTTTTGGGAATCATCTGCGGTCTGTGGCTGGGTACTTTACCATGCCGTGGATGTTTGGCTCGGCTTCTTATATACCCTCATGGAGGTATATAAGTGAGTATGGAGAAAAAGGCACCGTTTATGATTACGCAGGTGCGGCCGGAGGACGCCGCCGCCCTGCTGGACTATTTGAAATGCGTCGGTGGAGAGACGGACAATCTCAGCTTCGACCCGTAGGGCGTACCGCTGGATGTAGAGGCGGAAACGCAGTATCTGGCCGCGCAGGTCGTTCAAAGGACAATGTGCAGTATCTTGCCTGGGCGGACGGTCAAATCATCGGAGATGCCAGCCTGAACCGCAAGCCGAGGCGCATGAGCCATCGGGGCGAGTTCGTAATCAGCGTGCGAAAAGCCTATTGGGGCTGCGGGGGTGCCTCCGCGCTCATGGAAGCCGTTCTTGCGTTTGCTGTGGAAAAAGGCTTTGAGCAGATCAATCTGGAGGTCCGAAGCGACAATCTCCGCGCCATCCGGGTCTATGAGAAGTTCGTCTTCTGCAAGCTGTGTACCTTCCTGGCCTTCTTCAAGCTGATCTGATGAACCGGGACATGCCTAAGCAGTCATGAGAAGATTTTTTGAAAGAGGAGAAAATGAAATGAAAAAAATACTGAATAAACTTTTCATCATAGCAAGTTTAGGTTTGATCGTAGCGGGTGCAATCTTTCTATGCGTCAACTTTTTTGACGGAAATGAGACCACGACACCATTGGCAATCGCAGTAGTGTGTATATTGCTGTCAAACCTTTTTAATGTGATTCGGATGAATATGGATAAGAAATAGCAAATTAATCATGTTCAATCAAAACAAATCTGAATCCATCAAAGTGTGTACCAAATGAAGCTTTTGAAAGGGCATAGTTTTTAATATCTTTACCCCATTTAATGAGTTCATCGATGCGTGGAAGGATTGCACTGATTTCAAAATCATCTAGTGTATCTGGTATTTTGAAATCGTACTTAGCTAATTCCAGATTCATTTCAGCACGTTTTCTACAAGTAGCTTTTGCTTTACAGAACTTATAATGATTACCAGCCTTAAATTCACCTTTACCTTCATAGGCTAGTTGAGTTTTTGGTTTTAATACATTTTTAGCCCAATCAAATAAATCATCTTTAGTGACATAGCTTGTAGGGATGTTTTCACGACATGGTTGGAAGATTGTCATTTCAATCTGCTCGATATTATATAAATTATCAAAGGCTTCTAATGCACCTAAAGCGTAGCACAACACCTGTGTGTTCTCTTTGCTGTTAACTAGAACTCCAAGAGCATGTTTATAGTCAATAATATGAAGTACTTGATCAGCGACGATGACACAGTCATCAGCACCAAATCCATCTTTTACCCACTTTGTGAAGTCTAAGCGCTGTTCAATGAATATCAGAGCATCATCATAATACTCTTTAGCTTTTTCGTATTGCTCTAAGACGTAGTTGCAATATTCCTCAGCACAGTTTTGCATTTCTCCATTGTAATAGCTAAGTGTAATTGTAGGGTCTTTCACATTTCTACCTAATCCTTTTTCTACTAAATAAGCACAGAGTTCGTGGCAATCTGTACCTTCTTGTGCAAAGGAGGAAGGTTCATCTACTATCCCTTCACAGAGTTTTGCTGAAGGTGAACAATTAATCCAACAATCAGAGGAAGAGGCTGAAAGAAATGCATGTTTAACCATTAATAAGCGCCTCAGCTTCATTGACCACGCTTAAACAAGAGGCTCCAAGGTCACTAAGTAATTGTTTGGCTTCCATCTTTTTGCCACTTGCAGCAAGTGTTGCCATAATGCCACGAACTTCTTGGAAGCTATATGGTTTAACAGTAAGAGGGACTTCCTTTACTGCTGGTTCTTTAATTTCTTTATTAGAGTTAGAAGCAGATGTTTCTTTCTTTAAAATCAAATCTTTTAATTTATTCGCTGCATTAAGCATATTCTGAGGTGCAGTAACTAAATCGTTAAGAGTGCATTTTAATTCTGACATATTACTCATGTCTGTTTTCCTCACTTTCATTTTTATTTTCAGTATTTTGTCTTAGTTTATTTGCCAGTCGGAGGTGCGGACAATTTCTTGGACCAAAGATGATGCAATGGAGGAAAATATATGGCATATACGGAACAAG
>NZ_JBHSEB010000076.1:0-37006 GCF_042651925.1 Catenibacterium sp. GCM10023432
CATCACCTTGCGGTGATGCTCATTTAGCAGGGACTGTCAACATTCTGTCCTTGACTTTTGAACCAGTTTACTCACACCCCTGGGATTTTTAAAGCTTGAGTTAACCCCAAGTCTATTTAATTACTCCATAATTAAGAGCATTGATTAGCCCATATAATTAATGCTCTTTTTAGAACATAATGATTTATCATTGAAAAGTACAATTTTACTTAACAAGTACAAGATTATTATTGACAAGCGTTTAGTTTACGAGTACAATTAAATTGTATAAAAAGGAGAGATGAGATATGGCGAATAAAAATTTTAGTAAGTCAATCAGTATGTTAAGAAGAAATAACAATCTCACAATGCAAGACTTAGCAGAACAACTTGGTGTAACTAAAAGTGCTGTTAGTATGTGGGAAAATAAAGGAGTTGTTCCTAGAGAAGATATACTAATGAGTATATCGAAAAAATATAGTATATCTATTGATAAGCTTCTAGGAAATAATATTGAAGAGAATGATGATACAAGCGATGCAAAACTTTCGTATCTTCAAAGAGGTCTTGGACAAATGGATGAAGAACAGTTAAAAAAGGCTGAAAATATGCTTAAACTAGTATTCGATGATATATTTGATGATGAAGAAGGTGATGATGACGATGATATCTAATAGAATTCAACCTGATTTTAAAAAGTGCCTAGAGAAAGCTAATATGATATTACTTTCTTCTAGAGAGATTAGCGGATTTCCATTTCTTGTAAAAAAAGTGGTAAAAGGAAGTTCAAATATACCTTGTAAAACATATTTAAAAGCAGGAATGTATGGTGTTGATATGAAATGTTTTGGATCGAATGATGCTATTATTATGGATTTTAACAATGGCAATAAAATTATCTTCTATAATGAGTCGATTAGCTCTAAAAGTAGAATAAGATTCAGTATTGCACATGAGTTTGGGCATGACCAAATGCATCATAAATTAAATGATTCATCTAATTATCAAATTCAAGAAATTGAAGCTAATTTTTTTGCTGCCCAATTATTGATGCCAGAACAAATTATCAATGAATTAATTAAAAGAGGCAAAAGAATTTCTAAAGAGAATCTAATTTTATGGTTTGGAGTTTCTGAACAAGCAGCAATTAAAAGATTAGATACATTAAGAAAAATTGATTTTTCAAAAAGAAACTATGATGAAAAAGACATGGATGAAATGATAGTTACTAAATATAAAACATTTATTGATTCAATTGCTCCAAAAAGTTTTAATTATTATGATTACGATGAGGAAGAAGAAATGCAAAATGTTAGAAATAATTGGTAATACAATAGTATACTGGCTTGAAGGAGGTGGTGCTTATGAGCATAAAAAAATCACAAAGCTATTTGGTAGATAGTCTTTGTGATCAATTGAGTGTATGGTTAAATACACAATTAATTAGCAAAGTTATATTATCATACACTCATAAAAATGTAAATGCCTGGACGGCAAACAAAATCAAAAGAAATGAGGTATGATAAATGAGATTTAAACAAGATTTAATGAAAAAGTTAAATTTAAATATTTTAGATTTAACTAATCAAACCGTAACGGAGGGCTTATTAGATCTTCCTGTACTGTATTGTGATATTCATGAATATCCTGACTATATTGCGCTTTATAGTCAACCTAGTGATTATCACAAGACAATGAATACAGCAGTATCGTTTTATGATTATGATAACAAATTTGATGGTCCTAAGGGGCTATATCAAGCAATTTATTATAACGATGTGAAACGATTAAATGAATTTAAGGATAGATTTAAAGATGTAAAATATTTTATATCACCAGATTATTCTGTTTGTGGTGATGTTCATAACTATCGCAATTATCATCGATTAGGCAGGGCTAGAGAAGTAGCAATCTGGTTAACAACAGAATGTAATGCAATGACTATTCCTAATATATCATATGCAAATGAGCGTGATTTGATTTATATTACAGATGGTTTAAAGAATGTTTCGATTGTTGCATTTAGTACAAAAGGTAAAATTAATGATAAAATCGACTATGATCTATTAACAAAAGCTGTTAAAAAAGTAGTTGATGATTTACCAAAACTAAAAGCAATCATAGTATACGACGTTACTGTTAACAATAAACAATCAAATCTAATATTCTCTTATGCTAAATCAAAAGGAATTAATGTGATTATTCCTAATAATATGCTTAAGAACAGAAATATTATTTGTAGCCAACAAAACACAAATGAATACGCATGATTCTGGTTTAGCACATGGTACAAGTGGTTCTCCACAAACTACCATTGACAACAGTGCTTTAGAACAAAAAGTTAATGAATTAAAAGTAACTCCTAAATATGTACCTACAAAAAAACATGATGTAGGTGGATTTGGTTCTCTTAATCCTGTTAAGACACAAAAAGAAGGTCAAAAACTTCTTGACACAGGATACAAAGATGGAAAACAAATATATAATATTACTGATAATGGTGATATTGTGAAATTTCAACCTGATAATACTCCCAATAATGGATACCATTGTTATGGCGTTTCTACTTTTAGAGATATTCCAACTAGTATACTAAAAAAGATGTTGAATGATAATAAAATTACTTATTCAGAATATAAGAAAATAATGAAAGGAAAGAGATAAAATGTTATTTGGAAATAAGAATGAATTTGCAATTGAATTAGAAAATGTTGATACAACAGAAAGATATATGTTGATGAAATTATATATTCAAAATGTAAATATATTAGAATATTCATTTGATGGTAAAGTATATTCATTGACGGGTAACATTGATGAACTGATTTTATATCTAGATGAGACAATCAATCCAACACTAATGGAAATACCTTTCCCATTTAACGTGAAAGGTGATTCTGCAATTGAATTGGATATTAATGCAAGAGATTATGATTCTAACAATGAGGATGAGTTTGATGCATATTATACACAATTGAATGATTGGGCATTTAGTCACTCTTGGACGCATGCTAGGGATGGTTTGTACATTCCTGATGTTATGTATAGAAAAATCAACGATACAATGGAAATATCTTGGTTTGGGGTAGGTATTTATGATGGAGTAGAGTTTTCTTCTCCTAAAGGCAGTTATCTGATTAATTTTAATCTTTATTGTTCAATAATAAACAAAGTTACGAAATATTATAAAGAAAATTGGCTTAAGTAATATTGGGTAAATAGATGATTAACATGAAGTCAAAATGTTAAGAACAGCTCGGATATGAGTTGTTCTTTTTTTAGTGGAGTGAACTATGTTATAATGTCAAAAGATATGGAGGTCATTATGTTAACAGGAGAATTAAAGAATAAGGTAGATAAGATATGGGAGTCGTTCTGGACAGGAGGAATTACTAACCCTTTAGATGTCATTGAACAATTCACTTATCTTATGTTTATGAAACAATTAGATGAAGTAGAAACAAAGAATGAAGCAGATGCTGAACTATTTGGGATGGAATATGAAGGTTTATTCCCTAAAGATAAACCATATTTGAGATGGCATCATTTTAAAGATATTGGTAGTGCAGATAAGATGTATCAAATTATGAATGATGAATTATTCCCATTCATTAAGAATTTGAAGGGTGATGGTGAATCTTCATATGCAAGATTTATGAGAGATGCAATCTTTAAGATTCCTACACCTAACTTGCTACAGAAAGTAGTTACAGGAATAGATGGTCTCAATACAGAAGAAACAGATATAAAAGGGGACTTATATGAACATCTATTAAAGAAACTTGCAAAATCTGGTACAAATGGACAGTTTAGAACACCTAGACATATTATTGATATGATGGTAAATCTTGTAAAACCTGTACCTACAGATACAATATGTGATCCTGCAATGGGTACTGCAGGGTTCCTTATTGGTGCTGAAAAATACTTAAGAGATAAACATGAAGAACTATTTTTAGATGATAAACTTAAAGAACATTTTAATAATAAGATGTTTAATGGTTTTGATATGGATTCTACAATGCTTAGAATTGGGGCTATGAACCTTATTACTCATAATGTAGATAATCCACAAATAGAATATAGAGACAGCCTTTCACAGCAGAATATTGATGAGAATAAGTACTCTTTAATACTCGCAAATCCGCCATTCAAGGGGTCATTAGACTATGAGGTAGTCGCAGAAAACTTATTGTCTGTTTGTAAGACTAAGAAAACAGAATTACTCTTTATTGCGTTATTCTTACGTTCATTACAGGTAGGTGGTAGATGTGCATGTATTGTACCTGATGGTGTATTATTTGGTTCTAGTAAAGCACATAAGAGTATTAGAAAAGAACTAGTAGAGAATAACCAGTTACATGCAGTTATTTCTATGCCTAGTGGTGTATTTAAACCTTATGCAGGTGTATCTACAGCTATATTAGTATTTACTAAGACTACTACGGGTGGTACTGATAATGTTTGGTTCTATGATATGAAAGCTGATGGTCTTTCATTAGATGATAAGCGTTCACCAGTAGAAGAGAATGATATTCCAGATATTATTCATAGATATGAACATTTAGATGAAGAGAAGGATAGAAAGAGAACAGAACAGAGTTTCTTTGTACCTAAAGAAGAGATTGCAGAGAATGATTATGATCTTTCTATTAATAAATATAAAGAGATTGTTTATGAGAAGGTTGAGTATCGTCCTACTCATGAGATATTAGGTGATATTGAAGCACTTAATAAAGAAATAGAAGAGAGTATTGAGGAATTAAAGTCTTTATTGAAGGACTAGAAAGGAGTTAAATGTGGGTGATAAATCTGCATTTGTAGAGTTAGGGTGGAATATGTAAAACTTGAAGAAATATGTACAATTGTATCTGGGGGAACTCCTTCTAGATCAAAGTCTGATTATTGGAATAATGGGAATATACCTTGGATAAAAATTAAAGATATGAAATCGAAGTATATAGATTCTGCTGAAGAATTTATAACAGAAGAAGGTTTAAATAACTCTTCTACCAAGATGTTAAAAAGTGATACTATTTTATATTCGATATTTGCTACGTTAGGAGAAGTTGGAATTTTAAAAATTGATGCATGTACAAACCAAGCAATAGCAGGGTTATCTTTAAAAGAAGATTCAAATATTTTAAAAGAATATTTATATTATTATTTGAAGTCAAAAAAGAAGGATGTAAACAATCTTGGTAGAGGAGTTGCACAGAATAATATTAACCTATCTTTACTTAGAAAATTTAGAATTCCAGTAATTCCTTTGCATCAGCAAAAAAAAATCATCGAAGTGTTAGATAATGTTTCTAGTACTATAAATAATTATGAAAGAGAACTGGCACTATTAGATGAATTGGTTAAAGCCCGATTTGTGGAGATGTTTGGGGAAATAGAGGATTGTGATAAGTGGGAAAGCAAAATATGGAATGAAGTAGTAACTATAAAAAATGGAAGAGATTATAAAAAAGTATTGGTTAGTGATGGTGGTTACCCGGTTGTCGGGACAGGCGGAGAGATTGCAAGAGCCAGTAAGTACTTATGTCCCGAAAACACAATAGTTGTAGGCAGAAAAGGTTCTATCAATAATCCGATGTTAATGAAAGAGAAATTTTGGAATGTTGATACTGCTTTTGGAGTCATTCCAAATAGCGATTATTTGCATTATCAATACTTTTATTGTTTTTGTAAGTTTTATAATTTTATGAAACTGAATAAGGCAACAACTTTACCAAGCACTACGAAGGCTGATTTATTAAAAATAAGGATAAATATTCCCCCTCTAGAACTCCAGAACCAGTTTGCATCATTCGTACAAGAAATCGATAAATCAAGGTCTCGAATACAGAAGTCATTAGAAGCTTCACAAGAACTATTTGATAGCTTAATGCAAGAGTATTTTGGTTAATATAATTGAATAAATTTGTTTAATAGGGTGTAGATGATGTTGGTAACGGAGGTTATCAACATGAAAGAAACTATTATTAAAGAAATTGAACAGAAATTGTTACGTTATCTAGATAATGCACAGATGGAAATGTTACATAGAACATTAAAGTCTTGTCTGGATAACGTAACTTTTATTATGCAAGAAGATAGTATTCAGGATATTTTTGAATATTCTAATATGGAACTCATAGATAAGTTTATTGCATCTAAAGAGATAGAAGGATGTTCAAAAAGAACAACACAATACTATAAGTCTACTTTAGTAATGTTGGAGAATAGAACAGATATACATTTCACACATATGACTACCGATCATTTAAGAACATATCTCACTGATTATCAGAAGATAAACAATTGTTCTAAGGTGAGTATTGATAATATTAGAAGAAATCTAAGTAGTTTCTTCTCTTGGCTAGAGGAAGAAAACTATATTCTTAAGAGTCCTATGAAGAGGATTCATAAGATAAAAACAGATAAGGTGATTAAAGAAACTTTATCTGATGAGGCTTTAGAGTGTTTAAGGGATAGTTGTGATAATTTAAGAGATTTAGCTATTATTGATTTGTTGGCTTCTACAGGTATGAGAGTAGGGGAACTAGTGAATATTAATATAGAAGATATAGATTTTGAGAATAGAGAATGTGTCGTGTTTGGTAAGGGAAATAAGGAAAGACCTGTATACTTTGATGCAAGAACAAAAATACACTTAAAGAATTATCTAAAGAGCCGAACAGATGATAATCCAGCATTATTCGTCTCTTTAGATAAACCATTTAATAGGTTACAGATTAGTGGTGTAGAGATAAGATTAAGGAATTTAGGTAGACGTTTAGGCATACATAGAGTACATCCACATAAGTTTAGAAGAACAGTAGCTACTAGAGCTATAGATAAGGGAATGCCTATTGAACAGGTACAGAGTTTATTAGGTCATTCACAGATAGATACGACTATGCATTATGCAATGGTTAATCAGAATAATGTAAAAGAGTCACATAGAAAGTTTGTGGCTTGATAGAGTGAAAAATTGGGATGGTAGAGAAGTCTACAAATCCTGATTTCATGGTTAAATGCAAATCTGCATTTGTAGAATATCGGTGAAGATAAAGATAGGTGATATTACCAAAATTAGAACAGGTAAATTGGATGCTAATGCAGCAGATGAAAATGGACAATATCCCTTTTTTACATGTTCAAAAGAGCCGCTAAAAATAAATACATACTCATATGATTGTGAATGCGTATTAGTTGCTGGTAACGGTGATCTTAATGTGAAGTATTATAATGGTAAGTTTGATGCATATCAGAGAACTTATATTATTGAAGACGACAGTGATGGACTGTTGTTTATGCCGTATTTGTATTTTTTTATGGAAAGTTATATAGATGAGTTAAGAAAGCAGTCTATTGGTGGAGTTATTAAGTATATTAAGCTTAAAAATTTAACAGATGCATTAATTGAGTTACCTAGTATTGAAGTTCAGAGAAAGATTGTAAATATTATTTCTAAATCAAAAGAAATAGTTAGGAGAAAGGAAAATGAATTTGAATTACTAGATGAGTTAGTTAGAGCCCGATTTGTGGAGATGTTTGGGGATCCTATAGAAAATACATATTCATTTCCAATTTTAAAGTTAGGTGAATTAAGTGAATTGATAACGAAAGGTGCATCACCTAGTTGGCAAGGATATTCTTATACTGAGGATAGTACACAAACTTTATTTGTTACAAGTGAAAATGTTAGAGAAGGATACATGGATTTTTCTTCGATTAAATATGTTGAGGATGCGTTTAATGAAAAACAAAAGCGTTCTATGATTCAAAAAGGTGATTATTTAATTAATATTGTTGGTGCATCAATAGGAAGAGCAGCACAATTTAATATGGATTGTAAAGCAAATATGAATCAAGCAGCAGCTTTGGTTAGAATAAAAGATAACACTATATCAGATAATTATTTACTATATTATTTAAATTCTGATAAGGCACAAATGATGTATAATTCAATGAAGTCAGATACCGGTAGAGCTAATTTAAGTTTACAGGATATTGCTAATTTAGAGATTTTAGTTCCTGATTTAACACTGCAGGTTAAGTTCGCATCATTCGTAGAAGAAATCGATAAATCAAGGCTTCTCAATAACCACTCACTATTACTCCTAAAATCCATAACCTTCTAACCATTAAAAAAGCAGCCTTAGCTGCTAATCACCACTACCTAACATATCTCTCAATTCTTTAAAAGTATCCTCTATAGGTGCTACTCTACCATTTCTAACATCCTTTTCAGATTTCTCAAGTAATTCCAATAACTCATTCATCATTTATTCCCAATAAAGTTCTTTTTTAGGATATAATAGAAACATAAAGGAGATGGTACTGTTGAACTTTACTTTTTTAAAAAACAAAACAGAATTCCAGGACTTTGCTTTTACATGTATAGAAGCAGAAAAAGGATTAATGGTATCACCTGCTAACTGTGCAATACTTACAAGACGTGCATTAGAACAAGCAGTACATTACATGTATAAGAATGACATAGACTTACAGATGCCTTATAGAGATAATCTAAGTGCTTTAGTCAATGAATATACATTTAAACAAATTATTCCAACAGAAATCTATGAAGGAATTAGATACGTTATTACTTTAGGAAATTTTGCAGTACATACAAGTAAAAAAGTAAAAAGAGAAGAAGCAGTTCTTGCTTTAAATAATCTCTATAGACTTGTTAACTGGATGAACTATTCTTATGGAATAGATTATCAACAACAATTACCTGAATTTGATCCTACTAAGTTACCTGATCAAACACACATGTTTGTGAATAAAGATTTAAAAGAACAGGTAAGAGATATTCTTAATAAACAGAAAGAAAAAGAAGAAAAACAAAAAGAAGAACTGGCTCGATTAGTTGCTGAAAATGAGGAATTAAGAAGACAAGGGGCAGCTAAGAGAAAAGAAGATAAAGCTGTTAAATATGTTGATGTGAATAAGATTCCTGAATGGAGGACAAGACAGCTTTATATTAATTTAATGCTGAAGGAAGCAGGATGGGATTTTGATACAAATGTAGAGGAAGAATATCCTGTTCATCATATGCCAACAGATTCAAAAGAAGGTTTTGTGGATTATATCTTACGTGGAAGAACAGGAAAGATTATTGCTGTTATAGAAGCAAAGAAAACAAGTGTAGATCCTCGTGTAGGACGTAACCAGGCAAAACTTTATGCGGACTGTATTGAACAAGAATACGGATTAAGACCTGTTATATTCTATACGAATGGTTTTGAAACATTTATCTGGGATGACATGATGTATCCAGATAGAAGGGTTTCTTCTATCTTCTCACAGGATGAAATACAGTTACTTATAGATAGAAGAGATACGCGTAGAAGTATTTCTAAACCTGTTATACAGGATGCCATCACAAATCGTTATTATCAGAAAGAAGCCATTGTAAGAACATGTGAAGACTTTGAAAAGGGAAGTCGTAAAGCATTACTTGTCATGGCAACAGGGAGTGGTAAAACACGTGTAGCGATTAGTTTAGTAGATGTATTGACTAAAGCGGATTGGGCAAAGAATATACTATTCCTTGCCGATCGTACTGCATTAGTGAATCAGGCAAAGAAGAACTTTGTAAACCTTCTTCCTTCCCTGACGACTTGTAATCTATGTGAAAACAAAGAAGACCCAGAAGTATCAAGAATGATCTTTAGTACTTATCCTACAATGATGAATGCAATCGATGAAACAAGAAGTAAAGATGGTAATCGTTTATTCACACCAGGACACTTTGATCTCATTATTCTTGATGAAAGCCATCGTAGTATTTACAACAAATATAAAGATATATTTGATTACTTTGATGCTTTACTCATAGGTTTAACCGCAACACCTAAAGATAGTATTGGGGCTAATACATATTCTATATTTGATTTAGAAACAGGTGTCCCTACATATGCTTATGAATATGAAACAGCTGTCAAAGACAAATACTTAGTCAGCTACCATTCTTATGAAACTAAAATGAAGTTTCTAGAGGAAGGTATTCACTATGATGAGTTATCCGATGAAGAAAAGAAAGAATTTGAAGAACACTTCTCTAATACTGATACAATCACTTCAAGTGAAATGAATAAGTTTGTTTTTAATATTAATACTATTGATACTGTGATCAGAGATTTGATGGAACATGGTATTAAAATTGAAGGAGGAGATAAGATAGGAAAAAGCATTATCTTCGCTGCCAATCAAAATCATGCCAATAAGATTAAAGAGAGATTCGATATACTCTATCCTGAATACAAGGGGAAGATTGCTGAAGTGATTACATTTAATACAAAATTTGTACAAAATGCGATAGATCGATTCAGTAAAACAGACAGTTACCCTCAAATAGCTATTAGTGTAGATATGCTAGATACAGGTATAGATGTACCAGATATCGTTAATCTTGTATTCTTTAAGAAAGTAAGAAGTAAAGCAAAATTCTGGCAGATGATTGGAAGAGGAACAAGACTAAGAACAGACTTGTATGGTCCAGGAGATGACAAGAAAGGATTCTTGATATTTGATTACCTAGGAAATATGGATTACTTCAGAGTAGACCAGCGTCCTGAAAAATCAGGTATTATAGAATCACTCTCTCAACGTATCTATAAGTTACGTGTTGATATTCTTTATGCACTCGAACAAAATGCCTCCGATCAGGATTATGTAGATGAAATCAATAAACAGATCAAAGAAATGTCAGGTTATATTCAATCACTCAATGAAGACAGCTTTAATGTAAAGATGCATTTGAAATATGTGCATCAATATAAGAATCCAGATAACTGGATTAATCTGAATGAAATGGATACACATTATATTAAAGATGAATTGTCTTCTCTTGTTGTGATTCATGATGAAGATAAACGTGCAAAGTTCTTTGATAGACAGATGTATATGATTGAAATGGCTTATCTCAATCATTATGATGCAAGTCAGGTAATTAATAAGGTTATTATGATGGCTGATGAATTGTATAAAAAACAAACAACACCTGATATTGCAGATAATGCGGAATATCTGAAATGTGCCAAAGATCCTGATTACTGGAAGACAGCTAATTATTTTGATCTAGAAGTACTACGTGAGAAGATTAGAGGGTTGGTTAAGTATTTAGACCCTGGTCCAATAGTAGATCCAGTAGATACACATTTTGAAGATGAAATCATTGAAACAAAGATGAATGATGCTTTCTATAATGATGAAGGCTTAGAGAACTATAAAGAGAAAGTACAGCATTATTTAAAAGCACATGAAGATGATGAAGCTATCTATAAGCTTAGACATAATCAAGTCATTACACCGGATGAAATGAAACATCTAGAAAACTTATTATGGATAGACCTGGGAAGTAAAGATGATTATCGATTACATTTTGGTGATACACCTATCACAAGATTAATTAGAAAGATAGTAGGATTAGATAGACAAGCAGCTATGGCTGAGTTCTCACGTTTCTTAGATGATCAGAGCTTGAATTCTAGACAGATTCACTTTGTAGAATTATTAGTAGATTATATTGTGAAGAATGGTTTTATTGAAGACAAGAAGGTCTTGTTACAGGATCCTTTCAAGTCAATTGGTAGTATGAGTGCCTTATTTAAGGATAAGATGAATATTGCAAGAGAGATATTAAAGACTGTAGATACGTTCAGCGAAAGATGTTAAGAGAAAACGCTCACAAAATTGAGAGTATTCTATCACTATAAAAAATAATTATAATTTAAATTTTTGATAAAAACTAAGTATAAAATAGCACAATCGGATATCCCTAAACTGCAAACGTTTTCAGTAAATGCATTTTATAAATTGTGTAATTTTTCACAAAAGTATGCTTGTTTTTTCACAAGAACTCATGTATAGTGAACTTACAAAATATGAAGAAGAAATATTTTGGTCAATGGAGGATATAAAAATGGCTGATAAGAAAGTCGAAAAGAAAGTTGAAGAATGGACAGAAGAAAAGACTGATGCTTGCATTGATGAGTTAGTTAATAACGCATTAACAGCATTAGATGAATTCGAAGGTTTTGACCAGGAAACTGTTGACTACATCGTAGCAAAGATGTCAGTTGCTGGTCTTGATAAGCACGGTGTTCTTGCAGAAGCTGCAGTAAAAGAAACTGGCCGTGGTGTATTTGAAGACAAAGCTGTTAAGAACTTATTCGCTTGTGAATATGTTACTAACAACATGCGTCATACAAAGACTGTAGGTATTATTAATGAAGATCCACTTACTGGTATCACTGAAATCGCTGAACCAGTTGGTGTTGTTTGTGGTATCGTTCCAGTAACAAACCCAACTTCTACAGTTATCTTTAAGTCTTTAATCGCTATGAAGACTAGAAACCCAATCATCTTCTCATTCCACCCAGGTGCTCATGACTGTTCAGTTATGGCTGCTAAGGTAATGTTAGATGCTGCTGTAAAAGCTGGTGCTCCTAAGAACGTAATCCAGTGGTTACCAATGAAAACTATGTATGCAACTAGTGCATTAATGAATCATCCAGGTGTTGCTACTATCTTAGCTACTGGTGGTAACGCAATGGTTAAGGCTGCTTACTCTTGTGGTAAACCTGCTTTAGGTGTAGGTGCTGGTAACGTTCCAGCATATGTAGAAAAGTCTTGTAAAATCAAAATGGCAGCAAACGATATTTATTTATCAAAATCATTTGATAATGGTATGATTTGTGCATCTGAACAGGTAGTTGTTGTAGATCACGAAATCTATGATGAATTCAAGAAAGAACTTGGTCGTTATCATGTACATTTCTGTAATGCTGAAGAAAAGAAGAAACTTGAACAGTTCATGTTCGGTGCAACAGCATACAGTGAAAACGTAAATGAAGCTAGATTAAACAGCATCGTTCCAGGTAAGAACGCTACTTGGATCGCTGAACAGGCTGGCTTCAAAGTAGCTGATGATGTTCAGATCTTAGTTTGTGAAGTTAAGGAAATCGGTCCTAACGAACCAATGACTAGAGAAAAGCTTTCTCCAGTATTAGGTATGATCAAAGCAAACTCTACTGAAGATGGTATTGAAAAGGCTGCTCAGACTGTTGAATTCAACGGTTTAGGACATTCAGCTGCAATCCATACTACTAATCATGAAATTTCTAAAGCATTCGGTAAGAGAATCAAAGCTATCCGTATTATTGAAAACGCTCCATCTACATTCGGTGGTATCGGTTCAGTATACAATGCATTCTTACCTTCATTAACACTTGGTTGTGGTTCTTATGGCCATAACTCAGTATCAAACAACGTAAGTGCTATTAACTTACTAAATATTAAGAGAATAGGGAGACGTAACAACAATATGCAATGGGTTAAACTTCCTCCAAAGATTTATTTCGAAAGAAATTCAATCAGATATCTTAGAGATATGAAGGAAATGAAGAAAGCAATGATCGTTACAGACAGAGGTATGTATGACCTTGGTTATGTAGGAAAGATCGAAGACGTTATCAAGAGAAGACGTAACAAAGTAGACGTTGACTTATTCATCGACGTTGAACCAGATCCATCTTTAGATATGACTCTTAAGGGTCTTGAAATCATGAAGAGCTTCCAGCCTGATACAATCATCGCTATCGGTGGTGGATCTTCAATGGATGCTGCTAAAGTTATGTGGTTAATGTATGAACATCCAGAAGTTAACTTCGACGACATCAAGCAGAAATTCATGGATATCAGAAAGAGAGCATTCAAGTTCCCAGAACTTGGTAAGAAAGCTAAGTTAGTATGTATCCCAACTACTTCAGGTACAGGTTCAGAAGTAACTCCATTCGCAGTTATCACTGATACTAAGGAAAACAAGAAATATCCATTAACTGACTACGCTTTAACTCCAACAATCGCAATTGTTGACCCTGAATTCGCTATGTCTATGCCACCAAGAATCGCTGCTGATACTGGTATCGACGTATTAACTCATGCTATTGAAGCATATGTTTCAATCTTAGCTTCTGACTTCACTGATGGTTGGGCTAAACAGGCTGTTAAGTTAGTATTCGAAAACCTTGAAAAGTCAGTACTTGAAGGTGATCCTGATGCTAGAATCAAGATGCATAACGCTGCAACAATCGCAGGTATGGCATTCGCTAACGCATTCTTAGGAATGAACCACTCATTAGCTCATAAGATCGGTGGAGAATGGCATATTCCTCATGGACGTACTAACGGTATGTTATTACCACATGTAATCAGATACAATGGTACAGTTCCAACTAAGCTAAACATCTGGCCAAAGATCGAAGACTATAAGGCAGATAAGAAATATAGAGAATTAGCAGAATTAATCGGCTTACATCCAAAGACTGATGCAGAAGGTGTTGAAATGTTCGCACAGGCTGTTGAAAAGTTATGGGTAAAAGTTGGTGGTGCTGTAAACGTTAAGTCACAGAACATCAGCAAAGCTGATTGGGAAGAATCAGTACATAGAATCGCTATGAACGCATACGAAGACCAGTGTACTCCTGCTAACCCAAGAATGCCTATGGTTAAAGATATGGAAGCTATCCTAGAAACAATCTACGATTACGAATCTCCATTCGCTAAGAAATAATTCTTAAAACCATTTAGAGGAAAGCCTTACGGCTCTCCTCTTTTTTGTGTTAAATTATGTTAAATTGAATCGTTTATTGACTCATATAAGTGAACTCATTAAAATGTGCTTTTGGAGGACACTGTCATGAAACATAAACGTTTTTTATTCTTACTTACTGCAGCTGTCGCTTTTATTATTCAATTAATAGATATCATTTCTTATACAATCAAGTTTTCTATTACACAGACATTTGTGCTTGTTATTATTCAGATGATTGGTTTGGTGGGCTACGCTTATGGTGCAAGAAATGTAGTAAAAAATAAAAGACGAATGTTTTACATACTGCATAGTATCGCATTCATCATCTACATTATAAATCTTACTTATCAATTGTTCCTTAACCCAGCATTAAGACATGTTAAAGTTATAAGTAGTGTGAATATCAGTCCATTAAAGACAATATTTCTCTATTACACAGCTTATACAAGACATACCTTGCCAATTAAGAATATCATTCTGAATATGATTGGGAATGTCATGTTGTTCATGCCTTTTGGCTATTTTGTATATGTCTTATGTAAACCAATGCGTTCATTTCTACCTTATTTTCTCTTTTTCTTATTCATGATTATAGGAGTAGAAGTCATTCAATATATTTGGAAGGTTGGATCAGCAGATATAGATGATATCATTCTGAATATGAGCGGCGTACTGATTCTATATATTGTATTGAAAATCCCATTCATTAAAAAAATATTCTAAAATCAAAAAAATCACAAGTATTACACATCTTTTCTGTTACAATAATTGTATAAGAAAGAGGTGAATCTTGTGCTTTTTATTTTTCTACTATTGTTGTTCTTATATTTGTTCCTTACAAAATACTACATCACTGAAGATGTGATTGTAAAAGAAGTCCTTGAAGATAAGATCATATTTGAATCTGAGCTAGGAAAAGAAATTACACTCAAAGTAACAAAACCTCATGAATATCTAGAAGGACAAAAGGGACAAGTCTCATTCCATGGAGAAAGAATCGTATCATTTCAAAAAGCAGCCTAGAACGGCTGCTTTTTGATTAGATGACGTTAAAGTGCTTTAAGGCATTGTAGATGCCATCATCTTCAATATCAGTTGTAATATACGTTACATAATCAAATAGAACAGGATTAGAATTACCCATAGCTACTGATTCCTTAGTATAAGTCAACATTGGTAGATCATTTGTAGAATCACCAATAGAAATACAATCATCTATAGAAGCACCAATGAGATCAATAAATGTCTGAATACCTGTTGCTTTAGAACATGCTTTAGGAACTACTTCAATGAAGTCTTCAGCACGCTGGATATATTCTAAATCATCTTTAAATGCATCCTTAAATGCTTCAATATCATCTTCTGGTGTATACCATGCAGTGAACTTATCAAAATTAGGTTCATCATCTTTATGATATACAGGAACATTTACTTTAATATCACTATAATGTTCTTTGATTTCCTGAACTGTTTTTGTCTTAATTGTTTCAGGGAAATAAATAGATTCAGGACCTTCTAATACGGCATCAATATCTAATTCTACCGCTTTATTCACAATTCCTTTCTTTAATTTTGAAGGAAGTTTAGCATGATAGATTTCTTTACCATGATAGTAGATATTAGTTCCACAACCACAGATATAACCATCTAATCCTAATTCTTTAATTACATCTTCTATAATACAAATAGTACGTCCTGTATTCACCATCAGGATATGTCCATTATCCTGAGCTAGTTTAATTGCTTTTTTTGTACTTTCAGGAACAGTGAAGTCTGTTTCTGTAGATAAAGTACCATCGATATCAAAAAATACAACTCTTCGACTCATAATTATTCTCCTTGCTTCATAAACTAAACCACAAATAATTACATCTGTCAACAATCTCTCAATTATTGAAAATGCCACATGTTAGCGCATTAATTTACTATCAAGCGACATTGAATAGAAACCTAATATGTGATAAGATTAAATAAGATTCAGAAAGGATTGAGAATATGTATAAGATTGTAAAAAAAGAAGTACTTAATGACGTTGTACAGTTAATGGAAGTACATGCGCCAATGGTTGCAAGAAAATGTGAACCAGGGCAGTTTATTATTTTACGTGTAGGAGAAGACGGAGAAAGAATCCCTCTTACAATTGCTGATTATGATAGAGAAAAGGAAACAATCACAATAATTTATCAGATTGTAGGTTACTCTACTAAACAGCTTGCTAAGTTAGAAGAAGGAGACTATATCACTGACTTCGTAGGTCCTCTTGGTGTCCCTACACATCTTGAAAAGAAGGATCATGTTATCGGTGTAGCTGGTGGTGTGGGTAGTGCACCATTATTCCCACAGTTAAGAAAACTAGCAGAACTTGGTACTAAGGTTGATGTAATCATCGGTGGACGTGAAGAACAGTATGTATTATGGGCAGATCGTTTTAAAGAATTCTGTGATAATGTATATATCGCTACTAATGATGGTTCTGCAGGTACAAAAGGTTTTGTTACTGATGTTTTAACTGATTTACTTGATAAGGGTGAAAAGTATGATGAAGTTATTGCAATTGGACCAGTTGTAATGATGAAGGCAGTTGTTGGAGTAACTAAACCTAGAGATATTAAGACAATGGTTTCACTTAACCCAATCATGATTGATGGTACTGGTATGTGCGGATGCTGCCGTGTAACTGTTGATGGTAAAATCAAGTTTGCCTGTGTTGATGGACCGGACTTTGATGGTTTAAATGTTGATTTTGATGAATTAATGGCAAGACAGAGAATGTTCAAGGAAGAAGAACATCTTGTTGACAGCAATGCAGACCGTATGTGTAACTTAATGAAGGGGGTTAAATAATATGCCTAATATGTCAAATAAAAAGGTAGAAATGCCTTCTCAGGAACCTGAAATTCGTTCAACTAACTTTAAAGAAGTTGCTTTAGGATATACAAAAGAAATGGCTCAGGAAGAAGCAACTCGTTGCTTAAACTGTAAAAAGCCTCGCTGTGTAGAGGGATGTCCAGTAAATGTACCTATCCCTCAGTTTATTCAGGAAGTAGTGAATGGTGATTTTGAAAAAGCTTATGAAATCATCACTACAGAAAATGCTTTACCTGCTATCTGTGGTCGTGTATGTCCACAGGAAAACCAGTGTGAAGGTAAGTGTGTAAGAGGCTTTAAGGGTGAATCAGTTGCGATTGGTAGACTTGAAAGATTCGTTGCTGATTACCATAGAGATCATGGCAAGCCAGCTGAAACTAAGATTGAAAAGAATGGCAAGAAAGTGGCAATTGTAGGTTCAGGACCTTCAGGTATTTCTTGTGCTGGTGAACTTGCTAAACGTGGTTATGATGTGACTGTATTTGAAGCATTACATAAAACAGGTGGTGTATTATCTTATGGTATCCCAGAATTCCGTTTACCAAAAGATTTAGTACAGGCTGAAATTGATGGTGTTGCAGACTTAGGTGTTAAGTTTGAAACAAACGTTGTAGTAGGTCGTTCTATCACAATTGATGAGTTACAGGAAAGTGGCTATGATGCTGTATTCGTAGGTGCTGGTGCTGGTTTACCTCGTTTCCAGGGTATCCCAGGTGAAAACCTTGATGGCGTTTATGCTGCAAACGAATTCTTAACTCGTGTTAACTTGATGAAGGGTTATGAATTCCCTAACCATCCTACTCCAGTAAAAGTAGCTGATACAGTATGTGTTGTAGGTGCTGGTAACGTAGCTATGGATGCTGCAAGAACTGCTAAGAGACTTGGTGCTAAGAACGTATATATCGTATATCGTCGTAGTGATGCTGAAATTCCTGCACGTGCTGAAGAAGTACATCATGCTAAGGAAGAAGGTATTATCTTCAAGTTATTAACTAATCCAGTTGCTGTTCATGGTGATAATGGTGCAGTTAAGGCTCTTGAATGTGTAGAAATGGAATTAGGAGAACCAGATGCATCTGGTAGAAGAAGACCAATTGCAAAAGAAGGTACTAACTTCACTATTGATTGTGGAACAGTTGTTATCGCAATCGGTCAGTCTCCAAACCCATTAATCAGACAGACTACTCCTGGTCTTGATTGCCAGAAGTGGGGCGGTATCATTGTTGAAGAAGAAACTAACCATACATCTAAAGAAGGCGTATGGGCTGGTGGTGACGTTGTTACTGGTGCTGCTACTGTAATTCTTGCTATGGGTGCTGGTAAAAAAGCAGCTAAAGCTATTGATGAAAAATTAAGTGGTGAATAAATGTATTGTACACGATGTGGTAAAGAATTAGAGGCAGGTACAAAGTTCTGTCCTAATTGTGGAGAACCTGTAAGATTAGAAAATAGAACAGACTACACAACTATGGAAGACTATGCTTCTAGTAATGGCTATACAAGTCCTTATTATGAAGAAGATCGTGCCTCTGTTGGATTATGTATCATTTCATTCTTATTTCCTTTTATGGGTGTTATCTTCTTCTTTATGAAAAGAAGAATGACTCCTAAAAAGGCAAAGGCATGTTTGATTACAGGAATCGTTAGTTTTATATTGAATTTTATTGCAACTTATGCATTATTATTAAACACAGGAATCAGAATCTTTTGATTCCTGTGTTTTTCATACTTGTAAAGTAATAATCTGATTTAGTAAAATAGAGAAATGGAGGTGTTTATTATGCCAAAAGGTATTTCAATCATGTCTCGATTATTAAGTATTGTAAATTATGGCGATGGTAAAGAAGTGAATGCGGATATTGCTAAGACAATATTACAGAATTATAATAAGATTCCATAATTGACTATTTTTGATCTAGCTGATTTGTGTTATGTGTCGTCTTCATCTATTACAAGATTTGTGAGAACACTTGGGTATGATAGCTATAAACAATTTAAGAATGATATAGATAATACTTTGACTATTGATGTAGATTATTCTAAACGTATCAATATGGCAACTGCTGAAGACTTAAAGCCCATTTATCAAAGATATACAGAAAATGTCATTGAGAACATACAATTCACTTTTGACCATATAGATTATCGCCAATTGAATAGAGTTTGTGAAATGATCTATCAGGCGAAGGAAATTGCTTTATTTGGTTTAGAATATGCCAATTATGTAGGTATTCATTTCCAAAATAAGATGGCAAGTTTGAATCGTTTAATTCAATTAGGTGTTTCTGATGAAAAACAATTAGAACTTGCGAAAAGACTTGCACCACATTCTCTTGTTTTCATCATCTCTTTAGAAGGAAGTTTCTTTTATCGTAATACAGAGATTATTGATATATTGACAGAAAAAGAATGTAAGATTGTGGCTATATCTATGATTACGGTTGGTAAGCTTATTAGTGCATGTGATGAAGTTATTCTTTGTAATAAGACAAATAGTAATACTGAAGGGCGTATTACTTTGATGTACACCATTGAGTTGATTATCATTTACTACTATATTAACTACTCACATATATAAAAAATTTCATAAACTGAAATTATGCTGGAGAATATGACATCTTCAGCATTTTTTTGACGAAAAAAATGAGTTCACTTTGTATTAAGATATCTGTGGGAGGAAAAAGAATATGAAAAACAAAGAATTTCCTAAAGATTTCTTATGGGGCGCCTCAACAAGTGCCTTTCAAGTAGAAGGCGGTTTTAATGAAGAAAGAGGTATAGCGAATAGCGACATGCGTCATATACCAGATGGTTTGGCAGACTATAAAACAGCCTCGGATCATTATCATCATGTCAAAGAAGATGTGCAATTGATGAAAGAACTGGGGATGAAAGTCTATCGCTTTTCATTCTTTTGGTCAAGAATCATGCCAGATGGTGAAAATGTCAGTCAGAAAGGATTGGATTTCTATCATAAACTCATTGATGCACTTCTTGAAAATGGAATTCAGCCGTTTCCAACACTTTATCATTTTGAAATGCCTTATGCATTGATTGAAAAGTATGGAGGATGGAAGAGTCGTAAATGTGTAGATGCATATGTAAAATATGCCAAAATCTGTTTTGAAGAATTTGGATCGAAGGTTAAAATGTGGGCAACCATCAATGAACAGATGTGTGCTACGGCACCAGATGATATGAATATGAATCTTGAAAAAGATCCACATTTAAGACAAAAGAATCTATATCAGATGTCATATCATATGACTTTAGCTGAAAAAATTGCAACAAGTTATTTTAAAGAAATGGTTCCTGATGGAAAAATTGGACATGTAGTTGCGATGCAGGTGATTTATCCAGCAACGTCCGCACCAGAAGATGTGCTTGCTGCAAAGAATGCAGAGGATGAAGTGCAGTGGAGTTTCCTTGATTTATCTATTAAGGGGCATTACTCTCATCACTTTACAAAATATTTGAAGGATAGAGATTTTTATCCAGAAATGAATGAAGAAGATTTCCATTATCTTAAAGAGAATCATCCAGATTTCATTGGTGTAAACTATTATGCAAGCTGCACAGTCAGAGCAAAACGTCCAGATGATGAATGTACAAGAATGCCACCGTTCTATATCAGTGATCAGTTCTATGTTGTGAATAATGAAAAATTGAAACCAACAGAATGGATGCATTTTGGAGTTGATCCAGATGGTCTATATATTGGAATTAGAAATCTCTATGACAGATATGAATTACCAATGATTATTACTGAAAATGGTATGGCTTATACAGATAAAATAGAAGAAGATGGTTCAATTAATGATATTTATCGTATTGATTATCTGACAAAACATATTAATCAGTGTTATAAGCTGATTGAAGAAGGGTATCCGCTTTTTGGATATTGTCCTTGGTCATTCTTGGATGTTGTCAGTTCACATGAAGGTTTTAATAAACGTTATGGTCTTGTTTATGTAGATCGTACAAATACAGATGTAAAATCATGTGCACGTATTAAGAAGAACAGTTTTTATTGGTATAAGAATGTTATTGAGAATAATGGGCTTAAAGGAGAATAATTATGAACAAGTTTATACAATTCATGGAAGAAAAATTTATTCCAGTTGCAAATAAAATATCTAGAATTAAAGCATTGCAGGCAGTATCAGGAGGTTCTATGTCACTTCTAGGTGTTATCATGGTAGGAGCAATTTTTTCGGTTTTAACTTCTATCACATGGTCACCTTATCAGAATTTCTTAAAGGCAACACACTTATTGACTATCATTAATTTTGTACCTAATGTCACTACAGAGCTTATTGGCTTATTTATGGCATTCTCTATTGCATATAATGGGGCTAAGGTTTATGGCATTGAAAAGAATGCATTTAATACAGGAGTAATATCTTTAGTGACATTCATTCTATTAGCACCTATTACTGTACAACAACAAGGTATGGTATCGACTAATATGTTTAATGCAGCTTATTTTGGACCAAAAGCTGTTATTTCAGCAATTGTTGTTTCATTGATTGTCATTCAGATTATGAAGTTCTTTATGAATAAGAATATTACAATCAAGATGCCAGAAGGTGTTCCACCAATGGTCAGCAATTCATTCACTTCATTAATTCCAGCAGTTGTCATTGTATTAGTGTTTGGTCTTATAAAATATGGTTTCTCTATCACTCATTTTAAGACATTTAATGATTTTATCTATACAATCATTCAGACACCATTGCAGTCTCTAGTAGGAAGTTTCCCTGCATTTATCTTATTATTAGTAATTGCCCAAATATTATGGTTCTTCGGTATTCATGGATCACAGACAGTTTTACCAATTCTTATTCCAGTTTGGTTAGGTTATATGTCAGAAAACACAGCTTCACTTGCTGCAGGACATGGGATTGTCCATACTATTAACTTTGGTTTATGGGATTTAGCTTGTATTGGTGGTTGTGGTGCGACAATTGGTTTAGTTATTATGATGTTCTTTACAGCTAAGAGTGAAAGATATAAAGCATTTGGTAAAATTACTCTCCCTTGTGGAATTTTCAGTGTCAATGAACCAGTTATCTTTGGCTTACCACTAATGTTAAATGTTATGACAATCATTCCATTTATTGTATGTCCAATCGTTGTGTCATCTGTAGGTTACTTACTCATGAAGCTTCATATCATTGCACCTTATATTGGTATTCTTGGAACAGGATCTCTTCCACCATTTATTCATGGTATGGTAAATGGAAGCATTAGTGCAGGTATCTATGAACTTGTTGCAGTTGTTTTGTCATGTGTTGTTTGGTATCCATTCTTTAAGATGTTAGATAAACAGGCATTAGAAGAAGAAAATAAAATGAAGGAAGAAAATGTAAATGATTAATATACTAGAATATTCAGATATTACATTCCCAGAAGATTTTCTATGGGGTGCTTCTACTGCGGGACAACAGATTGAAGGTAACAACAATTCATTTTATGATGATAAGGAGACTGCACCTAAGTTTGCTTACGGTGGTGTACCTTATCAAATGGCAGGACGTGCATGTAATAGCTATG
Organism: Catenibacterium sp. GCM10023432; assembly: GCF_042651925.1. Classification (NCBI taxonomy): domain Bacteria; kingdom Bacillati; phylum Bacillota; class Erysipelotrichia; order Erysipelotrichales; family Coprobacillaceae; genus Catenibacterium; species Catenibacterium sp. GCM10023432. Next base: position 23,000 of record NZ_JBHSEB010000076.1, read on the forward strand.
AAATGTATAAAGAAGATATCGCATTACTAAAGAAGATGCATTTAAACTCATATCGTATGTCTTTGGAATGGTCACGTATTGAACCAGTAGAAGGGCAGTTTAATGAAAAAGAGATTGAACATTATAGAGATGTCTTGAAAGAATTAAGGAAGAATAACATTAAAGTATGTTTAACACTTCATCATAATTCACATCCTGTTTGGTTTCACCAGTTAGGTGCATTTAAAACTATGGATAATCTTGACTATTTCTTAAGATATGTGGAAAAGGTTGTACCAGAATATGATGAATATGTAGAATGCTGGTTGATCCTCAATGAGATGAACATCGTCTTCGAATATACAATTGAAGAAAGTATTAATTTGCTTCAGTATCATGCCAAGGCATATCATGTCATTAAGAAATATTCTAATAAGCCTGTATCATCTCCAATGAACTATGCAGAAAAGAAACCAATGAGAGGTGTTACAGATAAACCGGATCAGATCATGGCAGATTATATTGATTATATGGAAAACGAATTCTTCTTGCATGCAATAAGAACAGGAGAGATTGTTGTTCCCTTCCATGATGCTATTTATATGCCAGAATTAAAGGGAACATGTGATTTCTGGGCGGTGAATGTTTATACTAGACAATTGATTAATAGTAGAAAAGAAATGTTTAGATTTGATCGCTATGAAGCAAGCAGTATTCACAGTTTGGATGTTCCATATTTTAGTGATGATATTTGTCCTGAGGTCATTTATCACTGTTTAAATAGATTAAAAGATAAGCCTGTACTTATTACTGAAAATGGTATTGCTTGCAAGAATGATAAATATCGTATCATTTACATTGCGGCTGTACTACAGGCTGTCAAGCAGGCGATGGATAGCGGTGTGAAAGTATTAGGTTATCTTCATTGGTCCTTGCTTGATAACTGGGAATGGGGAACTTATACACCTGCATTTGGTTTGGCTTCAGTTGATCATGAAACTTATAAAAGAACACTCAAGCCAAGTGGATATTTCTATGGTGAAATAGTAGAAAACAATGCCCTCACACTTAATGTTATTAAAAAATACTATTCGAATAATATATAGACACCAAATTGGTGTCTTTTTTAGTTTAAATAAAAAAAATCTATTTTATGATAATAATAATTTACTGATTTTTTTTATTATGATAAAATACTCTGTTGTAAAGGAGGAAGTATAATGCATAAATTATTAGAACCCTATGCAGCGCTTGTCCCATTCTTAGGTGTTGCGTTAGGGGACAATGTTGAAATAGCTTTACACGATCTCACATCTCCTGAACAGGAAGTTGTTGCTATCGCAAACGGAGAGATTTCTGGCAGAGAAGTTGGTGCTAAGCTTTCAAATTTATCTGTTCATTATTTAGAAACAAAACAGTATGAAAAAGGTGACTATGTCATGAACTACAAAACAGCAGGACCTGATGGTAAACTGTTAAAATCTTCAACATACTGGATCAAGGAACCAGGAAATGTTTATCCTGTTGGTATGCTTTGTATTAACGTTAACGTCACAGATTTTGAATATATTGAAACTGCGATGAGAAGAATTCTTGGCATTAAAGATAATACAAATGTAGAATTCAAATATGATAGCCCAATCGAAATCTTATCTTCTCCACTTGATGAGATGGTAGAAAAATACATCAATGAATGTATGCAGAATATGGGAGTTCCATCTTATGTTCATGCAGAAAGATTAAAAGTAGAAGAAAAGATCAGAGTTGTTAAATACTTACAGGATAAAGGAACATTTAAAGTAAAAGGTGCAATTGCCCTAGTTGCAGATAAGTTAGATGTTTCTGAACCAACAATTTATCGTTATTTAAAGAAAGTATAGGAGGAAAAACATGGATTTAGTTTACGTAAGTGGTCATAAGAATCCGGATACAGATTCAATTTGTGCGGCCATCAGTTATTCATATTTATTAAATGCAACTCATAAGTACGGACAGGCAGTACCAGTAAGACTTGGTGAAGTAAGCCGTGAAACTGAGTATGTATTAAAGAGATTTAATGCACATACACCACAGTTATTAAAATCAGTTAAACAGAAAGTAGAAGATCTTGATTATGATCAGGTGACTCTTTTCTCTAAAGAACTCACTTTAAGAACTGCCTGGTCATTAATGTGCCAGATGAACTTAAAGAGCGCTCCAGTATTAGATGATCATTCTCATCTTCTTGGTTTATTATCTTCTACAAACATTATTGAAGGTTATATGGAAGACTGGGATAAAGATATCTTAAAGAATGCACATACTCCAATCGAAAACGTTGTAGATACATTAGATGCGAAGATTGTTTATTTAAACCCTGAATTACGTACTATCAAGGGTAGTCTTCATATTACTGGTATGAACTCTCAGGAAGTTATTGATCATGTCAATGAACATGATGTTATCATTACTGGCGGTGACAGAACTGAAGGTATTCGTGAAATGTTGAAGAAGAAGGTTGATTTAATCATCCTTACTAACTCATTACACTTAGAAGAATCAGTTCTAGAAGAATGTAAGAACGCAGGTGTCAGCGTAGTGACTACTGCTTTCACTACATTCAAGACTTCACAGCAGATCATTCAGGCAGTACCTGTTGAATATGTTATGCAGAAGGGTGATTTAACATGCTTCTCTACAGATGATACTGTTGACTACTTAAAAGAAGTTATGAGTGAAACAAGATATCATTCATATCCTGTTATTGACTTAAATGATCAGGTAGTAGGTACTATCTCTCGTTTCCAGGTTATTACTGGTGATCATAAGAAGATGATCCTTGTTGACCATAACGAAAGAGGACAGGCTGTAGAAGGTATCGAAGAAGCTGAAATCCTAGAAGTAGTTGATCACCACAGAGTGGCTGATTTCCAGACTGTTGGTCCATTACAGTTTAGAGCAGAACCACTTGGCTGTACTTGTACAATCATTGCAAAGATGTATAAAGAACAGGGTATTGAAATTCCTAAGAATGTGGCTGGTTTAATGTTAGCGGCTATCATCTCTGATACATTATTATTCAGATCTCCAACTTGTACAAAGACTGATAAGGAAATCGCCTTAGAATTAGCTTCAATCGCTGGTGTAGATGCTGAGGAATTCGGTCTTGCAATGTTTAAGGCTGGTACTTCATTAGTTGGTAAGACTATTGAAGAAATCTATAACCAGGATTACAAGGTATTCAACATTGGTGATGCAAAAGTAGGTATCGCTCAGGTTAACACTATGGATATCGATGGCTTTGCACCACTTAAGGGTGAAATGCTTGAATATATGGAAAATCTATGTGTTGAAAATGGATTTGATGCAGCAGTTCTATTATTAACTGATGTCATCAATGCAACAAGTGAAGTATTTGTTGCTGGTACTCATCCAGAATATGTAGAAAATGCCTTCAATGTACAGTTAGTTGAACATGAAGCAAACTTACCAGGTGTTATCTCTCGTAAGAAGCAGGTTGTTCCAGCTATCACGCGTGCAATCAACGCTTAATAAATTTAGCTATTTGTTGAGAACTCAACGAATAGTTTTTTTTATTATTTGAAAATGTTGATAAATTAGAACAATAAGAATAATTTATTATTGCGCACTTAATTGAAACAGTTACTTAAAACAATATTTCACTACATCACCATAAATATCGCTATAATTTTATCTAAATTTGTGTTTTGTACATATAAAAGTATGGTATTTATGTGAAAAATTTGGTATACTTATTGAGGCATAAAAAGATTGTTTTAATTTTTACACAAAATATTTAAGGAGGAAAGTATGGAAAACTCAAAAATGAAATGGTATACCCTGGCTTTTATGGCATTTTCTACTGTTTGGGGATTTGGTAACGTACTAAATGGTTTCGTTTACTTCAACGGTATCCAGGTTATATTCAGCTGGATTTTAATGTTCGCTTTATACTTCGTACCATATGCCCTTATGGTTGGTGAACTTGGTTCAGCATTTAAAAATGCCGGTGGGGGTGTCAGCTCATGGATCATGGAAACAATGGGTCCTAAACTTGCATATTATGCAGGGTTCACTTATTGGGCTTGTCACATCACTTATATCGCAAGTAAAGGTACTGGTGGATTAAAGGCTCTTAGCTGGGTAATCTTCAGAAACCATACGGTTTATGATAGCTTACCAACTATCTATGTTCAGTTAGCTACACTTGCTGTATTCTTATTTTTCTGCTATATCGCAAGCCGTGGATTAAACCCACTAAAGAAACTTGCTACATTAGCAGGAACTTCAATGTTTGTTATGTCAATCCTTTATATCTTAATGATGTTCGCAGCACCAGCTATCAACCCTAATGGTGGTTATGTACATATGGACTTTAGTTTTAAAAACATCGTGCCACAGTTCAATGTACAGTACTTCACATCATTATCTATCTTAGTATTCGCAGTTGGTGGATGTGAAAAGATTTCACCATATGTAAACAAGGTAGAAAACCCTGAAAAGGGATTCCCTAAAGGTATGATTGCACTTGCTATCATGGTCTGTGTATGTGCTATCTTAGGTACATTCGCAATGGGTATGATGTTCGATCCTAAGATGATCAATGCTTCTGAACAGGCATTCGAAAGCTATGTTGCTAACGGAGCTTATTGGTCATTCCAGAAATTAGGTGAATACTATCATATGGGTGATGCATTACTAGTTATCTACGCATTATGTAACATGGTTGGTCAGTTCTCTACTTTAGTATTAAGTATTGATGCTCCACTTAGAATGTTATTAGATAACGAAGAAACTAGAGAATATATCCCATCTGTTTTATTCAAGAAGAACAAGTATGGTGCATATATTAACGGTATTAAGTTAGTTGTTGTACTTTCTGGTTCAATCATCTTAATCCAGTCATTCGTTCCTGGTGCAGCTGCCGTATTAAAACAGTTAAATAAACTTAACTCAGTATGTATGCCAATGCGTTACTTATGGGTATTTGCCGCTTATATTGCTTTACGTCAGGCTTTGGACAAGTTCCCAGCAGATTATCGTTTCGTTAAGAATCAGGCTGTTGCTAAGTTCTTCGGTATCTGGTGCTTTATCGTAACTGGTGCTTGCTGTGTACTTGGTATGTATGACAAAGATCCATTCACATTCGCATTAAACGTAATTGCCCCTGTAGTTCTTTGTGCTTTAGGATTAATCATGCCTAAACTTGCAGAAAAAGAACGCCGTGAAGGAAAAAGATAAATGATATAAAAATATCCTTTTGGCAGGGCCAGAAGGATATTTTTATATCAATTAAGGAGATAATAAAAATGTTTAAGGAAACTTCAAAAGAATTATTAGATTTCTTATCAAAAAGTCCTACTGCTTTCCATGCAGTAGAAAACTATCGTCAGATCTTAAATGCTGATGGATTCGAAGAATTATTAGAAAGTGAACACTGGAATATCGTACCAGGTGGTAAGTACTATGTAACAAGAAATAATACGAGTATCTTAGCATTTAAAGTAGGTACAAAATTAGATAATTACAGTTTCAACATCGTTACTTCACATACAGATTCACCAACTTTCAAGGTTAAAGAAAATGCGGAAATCGAAGTAAAGAATAAGTATACTCAGTTGAATACTGAAGGATATGGAGGAATGTTATGTGCTACTTGGTTAGATCGTCCTCTATCAATTGCTGGTCGTGTATTAGTATCTGAAGGTAACAGCATTGTTACTAAGTTATTAAATATTGATCGTGATTTATTAATGATTCCTAATGTAGCTATTCATATGAACCGTGCTGCTAATGATGGATTCAAGTATAACTTACAGGTAGATATGCTTCCATTATTAAGTGCTGGTGATGATCGTCAGAAAGACTTCAAACAGATTATTGCTGATGAATTAGGTGTAAAGAAAGAAGACATCTTAGGACATGACTTATATCTTTACAACCGTATGGCTCCATCTATCTGGGGTGCTAATGAAGAATTCATTTCTGCAGGTCACTTAGATGATTTACAGTGTGGTTTCGCTTCATTAAAGGCATTACTTGCTGGTTATAACGATGAATCTGTCGATATCATGGCTTGCTTTGATAACGAAGAAGTAGGTTCAGGAACTAAGCAGGGTGCTGACTCTACATTATTAAGAGATACATTAACTCGTATCAACAGTGCTTTAGGTAAGACTGAAGAAGATTACCACCGTGCACTTGCATCAAGCTTCATGCTTTCTGCAGATAATGCACATGCCGTACATCCAAACCATCCAGAACATACTGATGCAACTAACTGCACTTATATGAATGAAGGTGTTGTAGTTAAGTCACATGCTGGTCAGAAATATACAAGTGATGGTGTATCAATGGCAGTTGTAAAGGCTCTTGCATCTGGGGCAGATGTACCTCTACAGTATTTTGCTAACCGTTCAGATAAGGCTGGAGGAAGTACATTAGGTAATATCGCTATGGCTCAGGCTTCTATGAATGCTGTAGATATCGGTTTACCTCAGCTTGCAATGCATTCATCATATGAAACTGCTGGTATCAAGGATACTTACTATGCAATCACATTAATGAAGGCATTATTTGATTCACATATTCAGGAAACATCTACTCATAGCTTAGAAATTAAACGCTAATGAAGTTTCAACAAGATAGAGAGAAGCTCATGGTTTCTATGATGGTAGGAACCATGACTTCCTATATTGCTCTTATGTTTGTCAAAGAGTTCATCAATCAGAAGTATTTAATCAATTTCTATATCGATAGCTTAGTTGCGGTTGTTGCGCTTGTTCTGGCATTCCTGCAGATCAAGATGCAATATAAGATATATAAAGAGAGAAAAATCTCTTCTAAATCATTAAATATTACATTACTCAGCATATTCTTTGCATTGATTTTAAATGTTTTATTCCCTAAAGGAATTGATTTCTCATTCCTTGTATTAGTCATCGGAATGATTGCTTCAAATCGTTTGTGCAGTAAAGAATGGCCAAAATAAAAGATTTCCACGGAAACACTTTTAATCTATATTTAACCTTTTATGACTATCTTTATTACAGAAAGATGTTATAATGGATTAGGAAGAGAACATAAGCACCTGCCGATTCTCTTCAACTGCCTCATGCCAGTGACCTGAACGCTGGCTTTTTTTGTTAGAAAGGGTGATTATAATGAAAAGATTAGCACATAGAGGGTATAGTGATTTATTTCCAGAAAACACAATGTCTGCTTTTGAAAAAGCAGTAAATTCTTCATTTGAAGGTATAGAAACAGATGTACAGATGACAATAGATGGCGAACTTCTGTTATTACATGATGATAAGATCAATCGTACCAGTGATGGTAAAGGTGTTTTAAGAAATATGACATTTAATGAAGCACGTCAATATAATTATAATAATAAGATGGATATCACAGAACAGATTCCTACGCTTGATTCTCTCTTGACATTACTTGATTCTACCGATAAATTATTGAATATAGAAATCAAGGATACTGTATCAAGTGGTCTTGAAGAAAAACTAAGAGATGTGATTATGAAGCATCATATGACAGATCGTATTTATTTTTCTTCTACAAGTCTAGAAAGATTATTAAATATGCGTACTTTAATGCCTGATTCTTATTATGCCTTAATCGTACTAAGAGGTTATAAGAAGTGTAAGCAGCAGGTGATTGATCATCATTTAGATGGTATTCATAGTCGTTATTCTTATTTAACACATGAAGAAATAGTAGATTTAAAAAGTAGACATATTAAAATAGGTGCCTGGACAATTAAAGAAAAAGAACAGTATGACTTCTTTAAGAAAGAAGATATTGATTTTATATTTGCGAATGGATTATTTGAAGAGGATAAATAATGAGACTAGATAAATTTTTAAAGTTATCACGTATTATTAAGAGAAGAACATTATCTAAAGAAATAAGTGAAGCATCACGTGTTAAAGTAAATGGTAAAGTAGCTAAACCTGCTACTAAAGTGAAAATTGGTGATGAAATAGAAGTCAGCTTTGGACGTACTATCTTAACAGTGAAAGTATTGATGCTTAAAGATCATGTATTAAAGGATGAAGCATCTTCTCTTTATGAAATTATTAAAGAAGAAAAAGTAGAAGAAGAAACTATTTACTAAGAGCCTTTTGTAAGGTTCTTTTTTTAATCGCAGAATAATGGTATAATGCGATTAGTTAAGGAGTTGACTCGAATGGCTAAAAAGAAAAGAAAAATGGGTAATATATATGGATTAGTCTTTATTGTGATTTCCGCATTTCTCATTTATACTTTAATCGCAAAAGTACAGCATATTCAGGCTGAAAAGGCCACTTATCAGAAACTTGTTGTACAAGAGAAGGAATTAAAGAAAGAAAAAGCAAAGCTTGCTAAAGAAGTAGATAGTTTGAATGATAGTGATTATGTAGTACGTTATGCACGTAGTCATTATATATTTTCTAAAAATGGTGAAGAAGTGATTATTCTACCGGAAAACAAATAAGCATGAGGCTTATTTGTTTTTGTAAGGAGATTATATGTTTCAAAAGATTTATAATAAATGTAGAGATAAAAATATAATTGTATATCTTCCTGATGATTATTATCAAAGTGAAGAGAGATATCCTGTTCTTTATATGAATGACGGTCAGAATGCCTTTTTTGATGATCAGGCTTATATTGAAGTAAGCTGGGGTATGGAGGATTATTTAAAAAGAAGTGGGATGAAGGTCATAGTTGTGGCTATTCCTTGTGTCTTTAGTGAATATGGCCGTGCAAGTGAATATGGGCCATGGGATGTTGAAAGTGGTACATTAATGCGTGATGATTCTCATGAGATAATTAAAGGTAAAGGAGAAGACTATTGTCAGTGGCTGATTCATGATTTGAAGCCCTCTATAGATCGACGCTTTCGAACTATTAAAGATAATACTGCTATGGTAGGAAGTTCTTCTGGTGGAGTAATCACTGCTTATGCCTGTATGAAGCATCCCGATGTATTTCATAAAGGTGCTGCAATATCAACAGCATATTGGCTTTATCAGAAGGAATTTGTTGAGTTAGTGAAGACAAGTGACTTAAGTGGTCTTGAACGCTTTTATTTTGATGTAGGTGGTAAAGAAGGTTATGATGATGAGTCATTGAGTCAGGACTATTTATGGTCTAATAATGAAATAGAATATTTAATAAGACAGAAAGGCATTCATTATATGTATCGTGTCTTCGAAGAGGATGTACATAGTGAAGCCTGCTGGAGAAATAGAGTACCAGTCTTTATGTTTTATTTATATGGAGGAAAATAATTATGTATCAAATGATGTTATCGGATTTAGACGAAACACTTCTTATAGGTCAGCATGTTCCTGTATTTAATCAGGAGGCAATACGTGAAGCTAAAAAGCATGGTTTGCGTTTTGTAGTAGCCACTGGACGATCTCATAGAATGATTGGGGATATTCTTAAAGAAATTGGTACATATGATATGCCAGGTGAGTATTCTATCTGCTTTAATGGTGGGCTTGTTGTAGAGAATAAATACTTTAAGATTCTTCATTTCCAGGGTCTTGATTATGAATTATTAAAGAAATGCTTTGACTATGGATGTAGAAAAAATCTCTGTATGCTTGTATTTACTTTAGATTGTTGTTATATTTATAACCCAGATGAATTTGAAGTAAATAGAAAGATTGAACAGAAAACACCAATGAAGGTGATATATGATCATGAGACGGAATTCTTAAAAAATGAATCTATCGCAAAGATTCTTTTGGTAAAGAGAGATATTAATTATCTTAAGGAGTTACGTGATGAGATGTATCAGGATATTGGAGATCAAGTAGAACTCACTTTCTCTTCTGATCGTTATCTAGAATGCAATGCGATTGGCATTAATAAGGGTGTGGGTTTAAAGTGGCTTGCAGATTATTTGAATATTGATATCAAGGATACGATTGCGATTGGTGATAATTACAATGATGTATCAATGATCAAGGAAGCAGGACTAGGAGCCTGCGTGAGCTGTGCTCATGATGATATTAAAGAAATCAGTGATTATGTCTGTGAAAAGAATTTTGATGAAGGTGCAGTGAAGGAAGTAATTGAAAAATTTGTATTAAAGGGGGTATAAGAGATGGAATATAAGTTAATTGCAAGTGATTTAGATGAAACTTTATTAAATGATGATCATGTTGTACCAGAAAGTAACATTTACTGGATTCAAAAGGCAGTGAAGGAACGTGGTGTGAAGTTTGTACCTGCAACAGGAAGAGGTTATATGCAGATTCAGCCAGAATTGACACAGTTAGGCTTAAAAGATATGGAAGGAGAATATGTCTTAAGCTTCAATGGTGGTGCATTAACTGAAAATAAAGGAAATCGTATTATTGAATTCAATGGTTTAGGGTTTGATAAGATGAAGGAAATCTTTGAATTTGGTCTGAAACAGGATGTCTGTATTCATGTTTATACAAATGATACACTTTATATTTATAACTTAAGTGAATCTGAAGCAGAAAGATTGAAGAATCAGAAACTTGAAGTTGTTTATCCTGAAGAAAACACTGTTGATTTCTTAAAGGATGCGACTATTGCGAAGATTCTATATCAGAATGTGGATGTGCCTTATTTAATGAGTTTAGAGCCTCAGATGACAGAAATTACCAAAGGATGTGCAGTAAGCTATTCTTCTAACCGTTATATGGAATTCAATCGAGAAGGCGTAGATAAAGGACAGGGATTACAGGATCTTGCAGATAAGCTAGGTATTAAGATTGAAGAAACAATTGCAGTAGGAGATAACTATAATGATATGGCTATGCTTAAAAAAGCAGGTCTATCTGTTGCAGCAGGTAATGCAGTTGAAGATGTAAAGAAGGCATGTGACTACACAACGCATGCAGATAATAATGAAGGTGTAGTTGCAGAATTGATTAAGAAGTTTATTTTCCATGAAGACATTTAAATCAATTATAGAAAATGAAGCACAGCAGCCTTATTACAAAGCGTTACATGAATTTGTAGAAGAAGAATATGCTTCAAAAACAATATTTCCACCTCATAACCATATACTGCATGCATTTAATTTTTGTGATTATGAAGATATTAAAGTGGTTATTATTGGACAGGACCCTTACCATGAACTTCATCAAGCCAATGGTTTAGCTTTTAGTGTGAATAAAGGTGTACGCACACCACCTTCACTTGTAAATATTTATAAAGAAGCTCACAGCGATGTAGGTATTGATATTCCCAATCATGGAGATTTAACATCATGGGCAAAGCAGGGGGTTCTTTTATTGAATACTGTATTAACAGTACAGGAAGGATGTGCGAATTCTCATAAAGGTAAAGGATGGGAAATCTTCACTGATCATATTATTGAAGAAATGAATAAACGTGAAAAGCCTCTTGTTTTCATTTTATGGGGACGTCAGGCTGCCAATAAAGCAAGTATGATTGATACAACAAAGCATTGCGTTATTACAAGCGCACATCCATCTCCTTTAAGTGCCCATCGTGGGTTCTTCGGCTCAAGGCCATTTTCTCGTACAAATGAATTTCTTGTAAGTCAAGGAATTGAACCTATAGATTGGAGGATTGACTGATGTTTAGAAATATAGATAAAGCAATCGCATATATTGAATCTAAAAGACATAAGAATACAATTGAATCTTTTAGGAGAATTTTAGAAGAGTTAGACATTAATACAAAACAGAAGAATATGATTCATGTTGCCGGTACGAACGGAAAAGGATCTACAGTCAACTATCTAAGAAGCATTTTGAATGCACATGGATATCATGTAGGAACATTTACTTCTCCTTATATGATTAAGCATAATGATCGCATTCGTATTGATGATCAGCCTATTAGTGATGAAGATCTTCTTGCACTTATTAATAAATATGAAACAGTGATTGAAGAAAAGAACTTATCCATGTTTGAAATTGATGTTTTAATCATGCTTGATTACTTCTCTTCACATGATTTAGATTATCGTATTATTGAGTGCGGTATTGGCGGCGCCAATGATAAGACAAATGTGATTCAGCCAATTATCAGTGCAATTACTAATATTGGTAACGATCACTTAGATCAGATTGGCCCAAGTCTTTATGATGTCATTAATGAAAAGATGGGAATCATCAAAGAAGGACAGTATTTTATTACAAGTGAAGTGGAAGGAATGGTTCTTGCAAGATTACAGGAGCAATGTGATGCCATGGGTGCGACAATGGTTGTTGTGCCGGAATATCAGGTATCACGTTATCCGTTCCATTTTCGTTATCGTGATATGGTCTTTACCTTAGAAAAACAAGGAATCTACCAGGTTGCAAATGCACGTTTAGCACTCACAATTGCGAATAAGTTGATTAATCTTGATGAAGAAACAACTGAAAAAGCTGTTGAAGAAGCAGTGTGGTATGGTCGTTTCGAAATGATGAATGTAGCAGGACATAAGGTAATTCTTGATGGTGCACATAATACAGATGGTGTTAAAGCTCTTTTAACAACAATGCAGTATATGCGTACTGAAGATACTGTCTTTATTTTCTCTTGTTTAAAGGATAAAGATGTGGATGAAATGATTGAACTTATTGATGAAGCAGGTTATCCAATATATCTCACTTCATTTAATGATGAGCGTGCGTCTGATTTTGAGGATTATCGCAGTTTCAGTACCGTAACAGTAGTGCCTCACTTTGCGGAGGCAATCAAAGTAGCCTTACTTAAACATGATCAGCTTGTTATAACAGGGTCACTACACTTTATTTCATCAGTAAGAAAGTATCTCAAACAGAACTATTAAGGGTAATTTAAAATAACTAGGGGTTTCCCAAATTTTAATTATCACGTAGTATGGGGTGAGCTTCACCCCATACTTTTTTATGCTCTAGAAGTCTATTTCAGAAATATCTAAATCTAACGATGAGTCTTTATCGTTATTTTTTATTAGGGGATACTGAATATCATCAATTCGTTGAGAAATAGACTCCAGACGAATAAGAATATCCTCTAAAACTGAGTCTTCCTCAAGTATTACTGGTTCAGTACTCTCATCAACAATAAGTTTAAATACCTTACTCATATTATTTGCCATCCTTTTTGATACTTGTGTAATAGAAGGTTGTATCCTCATTTAATGTATAAAGGATGCGATTGCGAAATCTCTCCCAGTTCAGATAGCCGTTTGAGGCATGCTTGATTAGTTTGATAGACTTGTTTCTGTTTTCAACGATGGCAGTGTTCATCTTTCTGTTTGCCTTGTCATCCACAATTATGAAGCTGTTGATGATCTCTCTTTTCCAGTTAGTAAGAGTATTCGCAAACGGACTCATCTCTGCAATAGGACTGCTTCTGAAATCAATTATAATCTTCTCAAGCTGTTTCTTTGCAGTGTCATAAGTGCAGTGATCATAGAAATAGGTAACATCATTCCTTAGATAGAATGCATCCTCTAGTTCATCATCAATGGCCAGCATAAAGTCCAGTATTTCGCTATAGTTGAGATATCTATTCAGCGTACGATTGAATTTTCTATCGACGTTGACATCTAATATTTTTTTGTTGGTTGAAAAAAGCAGCCAATTGAATTTTTTTAATACATAATAGTATCTGGATGCTTCTTCGAGTTCTACTATTTCTTCAGGGGTGATAGTTTTATTATTTTCCTTCGGTTTAAGAGTGTTAATAGTCTTTCTGAATCTGTTCTGAACGCGGATTCTTACTCTATCTACCCTTCGATTTAATTCCTGAATTACGTGGAAGTGGTCAGTTATACAGATTGCACTGGGGAAAACATGCTTTGTGATAATTCTATATGTTTCCCACATGTCAAATGAGACATATTTAACCTTGTTGCGCTCCTCCGGTGGAATGAGCATGAAATAATTAAGCAGATCATACTTGCGTCTGGATGGAAGTACATCCACAATCTTCTTGTCCAGGTAGTCTACAATCACACAAACATAATTACTGTCATGAGACTTGAAGGCGTACACTTCATCCAGAGCAAGGCACTCAGGAAGCTGTCTTCTGGAGATG